>JANNEJ010000406.1:0-6560 GCA_031378585.1 Acidobacteriota bacterium
CCGCCTGCGCCCTCCAGCCCCGAGGCGATGAACTCGCCCACGATCACGGCGCCCGGGCTCACGATGCGCGGGGTGATCCTGGGCACCGCGGCGTACATGGCGCCGGAGCAGGCCAAGGGCAAGCCCGTCGACCGTCGCGCCGATGTGTGGGCGTTTGGCGCGGTGCTCTACGAGATGCTGACCGGCCAGCGTGCGTTCCCGGGCGAGGACTCGACCGACATGATTGTGGCCGTGGTCAGCAAGGAGCCGGACTGGTCGGCCCTGCCGGCCAACACGCCCGCGTCGATCCGCACGTTGCTGCGTCGCTGCCTCGAAAAAGATCGCAAGCGGCGGCTCGACTCGGCATCTGCCGTGGGCCTGGAACTCGAGGACGTCCGCACCATGCCGGCGACCTTCGAGGCGGCCGTGCCGGCGCCACGGCGGGTCGTGCCAATGGCGCTGGCCTTCGTGATCGGTGGGGCGCTTGCAGCTGCGGTTGCGTCGTGGACGCTCGCGCGGCCCACGCCGCCCACGGCTGCGCCGCCCGTGCGATTCACCGTCACACCTCCGCCGACGCTTCGCCTGGAACTGTCGCGCCAGGCCACGACGCGCGAGTTCGCCGTCGCGCCAGACGGCTCGTTTCTGGTCTACAGCGCCGCCGATGGCCAGTTGGTCGTGCGCTGGTTCGACCGCCTCGAGGCGGTGCCACTGGCCGGCATCTCCACGGCGGCCATGCCATTTGTGTCGCCCGACAGCCGCTGGGTCGGCTTCGTGCAAGACGACCTCACCCTGAAGAAAGTGGCGGCCACGGGCGGGACGCCGGTGACGCTGACCCAGCTGCCGATCTGGCCGCGCGGCGCCAGCTGGGTCGATGCCGACACGATCATCATCGGCACCAACAGCCCGGAGACCGGTCTGCTGCGCGTGCCCGCCGGCGGCGGTGAACCCACCGTGCTGACGACGCCCGATAGGGCGAACGGGGAGGAAGGGCACCTGTCGCCATCGGGGCTACCGGGTGGTCGCGCCGTGCTCTTCACGATCGGCGCGGCCGAGCCTGAGAACGCGCAGATTGCGCTCCTCGACCTGCAGACGGGGCAGCGCACCACGCTGCTCGCTGGCGGGCGCGACGCGCAGTACGTGGCGTCGGGCCATCTCGTATACGGCGCCGGACGCGCGATGTCCGCGGTACGGTTCGACCTGGCGCGGCGGGCCGTAGTGGGCGACCCGGTGCGGGTGGTCGACGGCATGGCGGTTGCGCCGACCGGCACGCTGAACGTCGCCGTCACCACGACCGGCACGCTCGTCTTCGTGCCCGCCGGCGCCGACGTCGCGCCGCTGCGGACGCTGCTGTGGGTCGACCGGCAGGGACGGGAGACGGCGATCCCCGCGCCGGCGCGTCCCTACGACAGCGCGCGCCTCTCGCCGGATGGGACCCGCATCGCCGTCAGCATCCGCGACCAGGAGAACGACATCTGGACGTGGGATCTGGCGCGGCAGACGCTGGCGCGCGTCACGTTCGACGCCGACATGGACATCTGTCCCGTGTGGATGCCCGACAGTAGACGTGTCGTGTTCGCATCGTCTCGGACCGGTGCGTACAACCTCTACGCGCGCCACGTCGATGGCGCGGCCAGCGATGTGCGGCTCACGTCGGGCGCGAACACGCAGGTGCCGGGCTCGGTCACGCCAGACGGCACGCGCCTCATTGCCCACGAGGTCAGGCCGCAGACCAAGTCCGACCTGGTGCGCGTCGCGCTGACGCCAGGGGTTGGCGCGGGACTCGCCGCGGCGGAAGGTCTCGTCGAAACGCCCTTCGAGGAGTGGAACGGCGAGGTCTCTCCAGACGGCCGCTTCATCGCCTACCAGTCGGAGGAGTCGGGGCAGAGCGAAGTCTACGTGCGACCGTCTGACGTGGGCGCCACCGCGCGCTGGCAACTGTCGTCGGGTGGCGGCGCGGAACCCGTGTGGCCCCTGGGAGGGCGCGAGCTCATCTACCGCGACGCCGCGCAGCGGCTCACGGCGGTCTCAGTCGATACGAATGGGCCGGTGTTTCGCCCCGGCAGGCCATCGACCCTCGGCGTCACCGTCGAGCCCATGGGTGTGGCGTGGCGGACGTACGACGTGTCGTCGGACGGCCAGCGATTCCTGGTGATGAAGGCGCTCCCCGAGCGCCCGGGCGACACCTCGTCCCCGAGCTTCGTGGTCGTGCAGCACTGGTTCGAGGAGCTGATGCGCCTCGTGCCAGCGAAGTGACGCAGCGGGAGGCTCGGATGACCATGCAGTGCGCGCGCCTTCTGATGGCGGCGATTGCAGGAGCCGTTGTCCTCGGTGTGTCGCTGCCGCGCGAGGGGCTCGCCCAGCCAGCGCCAGCGGTGCATGCCACCCGCCTGGCGCAGAATCCGCTCATCACGGTGAACACGTCGGCGTCACTCGGGGGGAACGTCAACGGCTCGACGGTGATCCGCGTGCCCGACTGGGTGGAGCGTCCGCTGGGCCGGTATTACATGTACTTCGCCAACCACATGGGCCAGTTCATCCGCCTGGCGTATGCCGATGCGGCCACCGGGCCGTGGAAGATGTACGAGCCGGGCGTGCTGCCCGTGCGCGACCCGTTCGTGTTCGACGAGGGTGGCCGCACGCTGCTGTTCTACGCCACGTGCGGGGAACAGTGAATCGCGGGCGCCACGCTCGAGTGGCCGTAGCCGGCCGCGCGCGCCGCCCAGCGCGGAGGGCCTTCAGCCAAGGCCGCTCAGGCGATAGAACCGCGTCGCGGTGCCCGCAAACAGATCCGCCTTCTCGGTGCTGCTGGCCCCTTTCGTCATGAGCTTGCAGGCGTTCCAGAACACCTGATAGCTGTATGACACCTTGTCGACCGGGAAGTTGCTCTCGAACATCGAGCGCGATGCGCCAAACGCTTCGATGCACGTCTCGACATAAGGACGACAGGTTGCGGCCACCATGTCCGAGGACGGTGGTTCCGGCAGTTCGTTGAACCCGATACCGCTGTAGCGCATCCCGTGGCCGCCGATTTTGACGAAGACGTTCGGGTGGGCTGCAAGCGCTTTGATCGACCCCGCCCAACGGGCGAACACCTCTGTGCGCCGCGTGCGATAGGCGCCGATGCCGAGCGGTCCGCCGCTGTGATTGAGCACGATCTTCACATCGGGAAACGCGCCCGCCACGTCGGCCAGTTCGGTGATTTGCGGATGATAGAGCTGCGCGTCGAAGGAGAGGCCGAGGCGGCCGAGCGTGGCGAAGCCCTCGCGGAAGGTCTTGTCGCCGAGCAGCCCGGGTGGCGAGGGATAGTCAGGATTGTTGATGGACGGGTCGGCGTCCCATGACGTGATGTGCCGGATCCCGCGGAAGCGATCGCCGCCGGCGCGAAGGTGCGCGGTCAACACCGGCTCCACACGGCTTCCCAGCATCAAGTCTGCCTGCCCGACGATGCCGGCGCAGGCTCGCATGGGGCCGAACACACCGCTGGCGAACGTGGCCGCCACGCCGTTCACGAACTCCGTTTCGCCCACCGGCCGCATCTCGACCGGACCTGCCGAGCGGTACATGGACCGGGCCTGCACGTACACGGTCGCGACGACGTTGTGGCCGCTCGTGGTGTCGGCCAGCAGGTCGTCGGTCAGATAGCGCGACCCGGGCCGAATCCACAGGTGGTGGTGCGGATCGACGATCGGCAGCGCGGGCTCGAGAATCGGCTCCGTGCGGCGGGCGAGCCATTCCTGGCGCACCGTGCTGATGCTGGCGGAACCCGGCACCTGCGCGCTGGCGGTGAGCGGCCACGCGGCCGCAGCGGCTCCGGCGGCTCCAGCGGCAGTGATGAACTCGCGTCGTTTCATGAGATCACCTCGCGACGCGCGTCAGGGCTCGGCGACGCCATGCTCAACTTGACGCGCGTAGTCTGCAGCGTCGTAGGTGCCCAAGGACCGGCTGATCAGCCCATCGTCACCCATGACCCACTGTTCGTACCCGCTGATGCGAACGCGGTTGCCGGTCCCGCCCGGGCCCGTGTTCCTGCCCTCCAGGGTCCAGTGGTAGATGCACTCGCCGTCCTTCTGCACCACGTCGTCCATGGAGATTCGCAGATCTGGGAAGGCCGTCATGAACCCCTGTGCCGCGTCGGTGATGGCGCGCGTGCCCACCGCCGGCACGCCGCCGTTGATGGTGAGGGACCCGTGTGACGCGTAGAACGCCGCCACGCTGGCAGCGTCGTTACTGCACCAGGCCGCGGTGTACCGAACGGCGAAGTCGCAAAGCGCGGTCATCTCGATGTGTGCCATGTGGTTGTCTCTTCGTATGCCGGTCAGCTGCGCGTGAGCGTCACGGCAAGCGCCGAGACAGCCTGCGCGAATCGAGCGATGGCGTCTACGTTGACCGCCGCCGGCCAGCGGTCCTGCTGGGTGTGAAACACCGGACTGCCGCCGAGCAGCGACACATACCGCCCACCGCCGTTGTGGATGTTGCGCGCCTCGCCGGCCGGCTCGGTGCCGCGCGGCACGCGTTGCTGCACCGCCATGCCGGCCTCTTGAAGCGCGCGCAGTGCGTGCCCTTCCATCTCGTCGTCTGACGCCTGCAGCCGCATCTGTCCGCCGGCGGCGCCGATGCTGGCGCCCAGATGAATCCACGCCCGCGCGCCCTTGATCAACGCAGGCTGCGCGTGCAGAAACGCGTCGAGCCCGTGGTGGCCCAGCTCGTGACCGCTCGAGGCCAGGAAGACAGCGGGTCGCATGGGCTTGGCTGAGCTCACCGCCCGCAATGCCTCGATCCAGCAGGCCAGTCCTCCGCCGCGTTCCGATGCGCACTGCCACCAGCCGCTGCGAGGCGTGATGACGACCAGGGGCGCCTGAGTGGGCTGCGTTCCGGCCACGGTGGCGACGACGTTGAATGCCTGGGCCGGCGTGCGCGTGGCCGTGGCCACGACGGTGACGGGCGTGCCGTCTGTGGCCGCGTGATTCAGTAACGCCTGGTGCTCCGATCCTACCTGCAGCACTGCCGCGCCAAACGGCTGGGCGAATGAGCGAGCGTTGGAGGGACACAGTCCCGGCGCACCACAGGAGGTGACGGCAACAATGGCGCGCAGGGCCGGCTGTCGCCTGAGCGCGGCTATTGACTGGCCCTCGGTGCCAATTGCCGCGCGATCGAGTGTGACGAGCGCGATGTCGGCAGACGAGCCCACCGGTCCGAGCCGTCCGACGATGCCGGTGGTACCAGTGAATCCGCCGTCGAAGAACGGCAGGCCCTCGATCGTCTTGTCGCCCGCGGTAAGCCTGGCCGTGCCGACATCGACACGATCCACGGCGAACGGCACGAGCCGTGCGTCTCCGCCGGCCTGTGCCGCCAGCGTGCTGAGCCACTCGGCCGACGCGTGGTCCACCGGCGTGGCTGTGCGGTGCAGGCCCTGCGCGTCGTAGGTGGCGATGAGGTCGGAGACCCGCGCGCGTAGCGACCCGGTCGGGGTTGGTTGCCCGGCGCCGGACGGGGTCAGTGCCCAGGCCGGGACCACCGCGCCCAGCCGCTGAAGAAACTCCGCGCGAGACATGTGCGACATGCGTGGACGGCGCCAAGTATGAAGAAGGCGCCCGGGTACTTCAAGGCAGAACCTGGCGCCGCCAGCGCTCGCCAGTCTGCTGCCGCTGGCGCCAACGACTCAGAGCGAGCGCAGGAAGGCAAGCAGCGCGTCGCGGTCCTCGTCCGGCAGCGCGTCGAACCGCTGACGCGCGGGCCGGCCCTGGCCGTCGTGCCGCCGGATGGCGTCCTCGAGTGTGGTCGCCGAGCCGTCGTGCAGGAAGCGATCGCGCAGGCGCACGCCCCAGAGCGGTGTCGTGCGCATCTCGGCGCCGCTGGCCGACGCCTGCGCGATGCCGTCGCCGAGCCGCCCCATGTCGTGCAGCAGGAAGTCGGAATACGGATGGAACACGGCGTGGTCGAGCGCGCGGACCTGGCTGGGCCCACTCTGCAGGCTCGGCCGGTGACAGGTGGCACAGCCGGACTGCTGGAACACCGTGTCGCCACGTGCCGTCTGGTCGTTGGTCGGTCCGCGTTGCGGCGGCGCCAGCATGCGCATGAAATCCGTCATGGCCTCGGCGTCGCGGCCATCGTCGTTGAGCGCGGGCGTGGGATTGAAGGCGAGCGCCATGCAATCGCCCTGCGGGCAGATCTCGTCGCGGAAGCCGGGGCTCGTGATGCCCATCTCGTTCAGCAGCGCGTCGCCGGCGAAGCCGCGCAGCGTCGGCACCTGCGCTTTCCACCCGAATCGGCCCACGACGTTCTCGCCAGTTGTGGGGTCGAACACGAGTTGCACCCGGCCCGCGGTGGCCGGGTCGGTCTGCTGCTGTTCCTCGGCGAGGGCGTAGAACGTCTCGTCGGGCACCGCGTCGACCAGGCCCAGGCCGAATAGCGGCTGCGACTTCCGACGCGTCTGCACCGTGGCATCGGGCGGTACCGTTTCGCCCCGGAAGTCGTGCGTGCCTTCGGCCGTGGTGATCGGGCCGACGCCGCGCGCCTGGACGAGCGAGCCGCCGAACCGCTCGAGGACGTCGAAGCCGTTCGTTTCTAGCCGGCCGAAGCGG
>JANNEJ010000435.1:0-6574 GCA_031378585.1 Acidobacteriota bacterium
GACGGCCCAGCCTCGGCTATACGGGTCACGTCCTCGAGGGCACCTCCCCGCCCTTTCGATCGACCCATCCCTGGAACGGGGGCCACGTGTCATTTTCGGTCGGCGACAAGGTCATCTACCCCAATCACGGTCTCGGTGTCGTAGAGAAAGTCGAAGAGAAGACTATTCTCGGCACCACGTGCGGATTCTTCCACCTGCGTATCCTGTCAAACGACACGACGGTGCTCGTGCCGGTGGCTAACGTCGACAACGTCGGGCTGCGGCGGGCGATTGACGACGAAGAGGTCGAGCGTCTGTTTGGAAAACTCGGCGACGGCAAGATCGACAATCATGCGAACTGGAAAGGCCGCTTCAAGGACAACTCCGACAAGATGCGGAGCGGCTCGATTGCCGACATGGCCGACGTGCTCAAGAGTCTCACGTTTCTCGCCAAGTCGAAGAGCCTCTCGTTTCGCGAGAAGCGGATGCTCGATCGCGCCAAGTCACTGATCGTGTCCGAAGTGTCAGAGGTCATGCGGGTCACTCCCGGCGAGATCGAAGACCGCGTTGAGAAGTCGCTCGAGCGCGGCTTCACGGTGAAGGCGAAGAATGCCCTGCGCGCCGAAGCGCGCGCCGGCTCCAAGGCGGCGCCGGCCAAGGCCGTCGTGCCGACCGCGCAGGTTGCGGTGTCTGCCAAGGCTCGTCAAGCGCGAGCCTCGTAACCCTCGTTTGCTCGCTCACGTTAGAATGCCCGGTCCGGACCATGTCCGCGCCGGGCATTTGCTTTGTGGGTGCGCGGCCGACGCGGGCGCCGGGTGGGAGTGACGTGTCTGAGTTGGTGTCCACGGGAATCGCGACGGCCCGGTCGCTCGCCGCCTATGTGGTGGCCGCGGCCTATGTCGCTGTGGTCGGCACGCTGGGACTGCTCGTCGTGTTGCCGTTCAAGTGGAAGGGCCTGATGTACCTGCTTGGCCACGGCGGTGTCTGGTTGGCGCTCGGCGCCGCCGGCATTCGCCACCGGGTGGCCGGACGCCAGCACATTCCGACCGGACGAGCCGTGGTGTTCTGCGCCAACCACCAGAGCAACGTCGACCCGCCGGTGCTCTACCGGGCACTGCATCCCCGGCTGCATATTCTCTTCAAGGCTGAACTGCGGAAGTTGCCGATTCTTGGCGTCGTCATGGAAACCGGAGGCTTCGTGGCCGTCGAACGCGGCCGGCGCGACGAAGCGCTCGCGTCCATCGCCGTGGCCGCCGACTCGATTCGTCAAGGTAACTCCTTCCTGATCTTTCCGGAGGGCACGCGCAGCCCGACCGACGAGCTCTTGCCCTTCAAGAAAGGCGGCTTCATCATGGCCATCACGGCCCAGGCGCCAATCGTGCCGGTGGCGGTGACGGGCGGCCGCGCGGCGATGCGGAAGGGCAGCGCCATCGTGCGCCCCGTCACCGTCTCGATTCGGATCGGCGCGCCGATTGCGACGGCCGGCCGCACGCTGGCCGACCGCGACGACGTGATTGCCGAAGTGCGGGCGGCGATCGAGGCGCTCCTGGCTCAGGGCCCCGTGACGACGGAGGACGTGTAGGCATGGACTTATTGGTCACGGCCGGACGCACGCTCGGGTTCTCGTTGGCGGCAGGCGTGAACTTGTATGCGACCGTGGCGATCCTGGGCCTGTCCACGCGTTTTGGGATCGTGGACCTGCCACCCCAGTTCGCCGCGTTCAATCACCCGTGGATCATCGGGCTGGCGCTGGCGCTCTACCTTGTGGAGTTCGTGGCCGACAAGATGCCGTGGGTGGACACCGTGTGGGACACGGTGCATACGCTCGTGCGGCCGCTTGGCGGCGCGCTGATTGCGGTGTCCACGCTTGGCGAGGCGTCGCCCTGGTTGCAAGGCCTTACGGCAGTGGTGGGCGGCACGCTCGCCGCCGGCAGTCACTTCACCAAGGCGGGCACGCGCGCAGCGGTCAATCTGAGCCCGGAGCCGTTCACCAACTGGAGCCTGAGCCTGGCGGGTGACGCCTTCGTGATCGGCCTGGGGATGCTGGCGCTGACCTATCCGGTCGCAGCGCTCGCGGTCACGGCGGTCTGCGTCGTGACGATCATCCTGCTTGCGCGCTGGCTCGTCGGCTGGATCCGCCGCGCCGCAAACTCGCCAGATCCCAGGCCGGACCTGCCGAACACGATGTCGTAGTCGTCTGGACCCGCGTTACTATCGGTCCAGGAGCACCACCCGTGCCGCGTCCCTCTCTTCGACTGGCGGCCTGCGCGGTCGCCCTGCTGCTGATCGTGCCGCCGCCGGACTTGTGGTCGCAGGCGCCGGAGCCACGCTTCCGGGGCGGCGCCAATCTTGTGCGGCTCGACGTCTACGCGTCGAAGGACAGCGTGGCGGTCACCGACCTGGCGGCTGCGGACTTCGAGGTGCTCGAAGACAACGCGCCGCAGCAGGTCTCGTCGTTCGAGTTGGTGACGGCGCGCGGCGTCGTGCCGGACTCTGCCCGCGTCGAGCCCACTACGGTGGCCGAGTCACGCGCGCGCGCGGCACAGCCGAACGCGCGCGTGTTCGTGTTATTTCTCGACACCGCGCACGTGCAGGTCGAAGGCTCGTATCGCGCGCAGAACCCGGTGTCGGCGTTGCTCGACCGCGTGGTAGGCGAGGACGACCTCGTTGGCGTCATGACTGCCGACATGTCGGCGCGCAATATCACGTTCTCGCCACGCACGGCGTCGATTGGCGAGATGTTGCGCAACAATTGGACGTGGGGTGAGCGCGGCCGCGTGAACACGAGCGATCCGCGCGACCAGGACCTGCAGATGTGCTACGCCGACACGGGCGACTCGGCGGGCATCGCGAAGGCGCTCATCGAGCGGCGCCGCGAGGCGAAGACGCTCGAGGCTCTGGAAGACCTGCTCGGTCACCTCGAGTCGCAGCGTGACGAGCGCAGCTTCGTGCTGCTGCTGTCGGAAGGCTGGACCCTGCCGGGGCCCGACGAGCGGTTGGCGCGCCCGCTCACGACGCCCGGAGGTGGCCGCCAGATGCCCGGCGGCCCCGAGCCCATCGGCACGACACCCGACGGTCGGCTCGGCGTCGGCAACACGCTCGAAGGGCGAGGCCTGCAGTCGTGCGAACGCGAGCGTTCGTTGCTGGCGCTGGCGGATTTGCAGACGACGTTTCGCTTGCTGACGCAACGCGCCAATCGCGCCAACGTCAGCTTCTATCCGATCGACCCGCGCGGCCTGGTCGTCTTCGACGACCCGATCGGGCCGATGCGGGCGGCCGGTCCAGCGGCCGACGCGTTACGCCTGTCGAATCGCCAGAACGCTCTTCGCACCCTGGCCGAGGAGACCGACGGCGCGGTCGTGCTCAATACCAGCATCGACAAGGCGCTGCCGCGCTTATTGGCCGACGTCGGCTCCTACTACTTGCTCGGGTACGTCTCGACCAATCAGAAGCTGGACGGCCGCTACCGCAAGCTCACCGTGCGGGTGAAGCGCCCCGGCATCGAGGTGCGCGCCCGGCCCGGGTATCTGGCGCCGACGGCGGCGGAGATCACCGCTGCGCAGCGCCCGGCCACGTCGGGGGCGTCGTCGAATGTCGACCAGGCTCTGTCGCGATTGCCGGCAGGCCGCCGGACCGCGCCGATGTTCGTGCAGGCGACTGGCGGCGCCGGCTACCTGCAGATCACCGTCGAAGTCGACCGGGCCACGGCGGCCGCGCCGGAATGGAGCAAGGGGGCCCAGGTGCGGATCGAAATCGAGCCTGCAAGCGGCGGCGGTGCCGAGACGCGCCGCAGCGAAACGGTCACGCTCGGCCCTGGCGCGCGAGTGCTGTCGTTCCGGCATCCCGAGCGCGACCAATTGCCCGCAGGGAACTATCAGATTCGCGTGCAGGCCACGCCTGACGGCGCGCGTGTGCCCGTGACCGTCTCCACCGTGGCCACCGTGCCGCCGGCCACCGCCCTGCTGGGCTCGGCCGCGCTGGCATCCCGCCGTGGGCCTGGCACCGGGCGGCTCTTTGCCTCCACCGCCGATGCACGTTTCCGTCGCACCGAACGGCTCGTCGTGGAAACGCCCCTCGTGTCGAAGATCGCCACGGTGTCGGCGCGCTTGCTCAACCGCGCCGGGCAGGTCATGGCCGTGCCCGTGCAACTCAGCGAGCGCCTCGATGAGGCGAGCCAGCAGCGGGTCTCGGTGGCCGAAGTCGCCTTGGCGCCACTGGCGCCCGGCGAGTACGTGGTGGAAGTGATCGCCACCGAAGGCACGAAGACCGAGACGGTGAGCTACGCCGTGCGCATCGTGCCGTAAGGGTGCGATAGCGCTGCGCGACGCGCACACGCCGCGGCGAGGCGCGCGAGACGACGCGCCGACACCCTCGCCTCAGTCGATCGTCCGCTGTCCGGCGCGCGCCAGGATGATGCCGAGGGCCAGGAACAAGCCGGCGCCGAACAGATGGCCCATGGTGTTCTCGCCGTGCAGGAACGGCAGCGCGTTGCCGACCGATTGCAGCGCCGGCAGGATGTGGTAACCCTGCTGGTCGAGGCCGACGAGCACCGCAAACAGAATGCCCGCCAGCGAGCCGCCGGCGATCAGTCCGGAACTGAACAGGGTGCCGGCGCCCAGGTCGGACTCGGCGGTCTGGCCGGTCTTGCGTTCCACCCACCAGCGCACGAGGCCGCCCGCAAAGATCGGAGCGGTCGTGGCGATGGGCAAGTAGGCGCCCACCGCGAACGAGAGCGAGTGGATGCCGCACAACTCCAGCGTGACCGACACGAACACGCCGACGAGCACGAGCCCCCACGGCAGGTTCTGCGACAGCAGGCCTTGAATCAGCGTGGCCATCAGCGTGGCTTGGGGCGCGGCGACCGCCGCCGAGCCGATGCCGAACACCTGGTGCATGTAGAGCACGGTCATGCCGATGACGAAGGCCGACGTCACGACGCCAATCGCCAGGCCGATCTGCTGGTAGATGGGCGTCGCGCCCACGAGGTAGCCGGTCTTCAGGTCCTGGGACGTGTTGCCGGCATTGGCCGCCGCGATGCACACGATCGCGCCCACCGAGAGCGCCACCGGACCGTAGACGTCGCCGGTCCAGCCGAGTGCCACGAAGATCAGGCACGTGATGATGAGCGTCGCAATGGTCATGCCCGAGATGGGATTGGATGACGATCCGATGAGCCCGGTGATGCGCGACGAGACGGTGGCGAAGAAGAAGCCGAAGAACACGATCAGGATGGACACGAGCACGTTGCCTTGCGTCGGCAGGCCCGGCGTCACCGCGAGGAACACGGCCAGGAGCAGTGAACCGACCAGCACCACCATGATGGGCATGTCGCGTTCGGTGCGCTTCGGCGCGGCACCGGTCTCGGCGCCGAAGCCTTTCAGGCCCTCGCGCGCCGAGGCAATGATTGTCGGCAGAGTGCGCGCCAGCGTGATGAGACCCGCCGCCAGCACGGCACCCGCGCCGATGTAGCGGATATAGGCGCTCCAGATCTGGCCAGGGCTCATCTCCGAAATCAGAAACGGGTTTCC
Organism: Acidobacteriota bacterium; assembly: GCA_031378585.1. Lineage (GTDB taxonomy): Bacteria > Acidobacteriota > Vicinamibacteria > Vicinamibacterales > UBA2999 > CADEFD01. The sequence continues at coordinate 5,508 of JANNEJ010000435.1, forward strand.
GGTGGCCGGGTTCACGGCAAAATTCGGATGGATCGGCGGGAACGGCGTGGTGATGGCGGCGCCCAGCAGCGAGAGCAGCGGCAGCAGGACCAGCCATGACAACACGCCGCCGGCGAACATGGTGCCAGCGATGCGCGGGCCGATGACGTAGCCAACGCCCATGTATTCGGGCGAGATGTCCACATTCAGCGTGGCGTTCGGGAACTGACTCGCGCGCGGTGCCGAGTAGCCCACCTCTGCCAGGAAGAGGTTGAAGATGCCGGTGAGCGACTTCCAGATCGCGCCGATGGCGAGGCCGCCAAACACCAGGCCCGCCAGCTTGCCGCCTCGTTCGCCGGCCACGAGGACCTCGGCGCACGCGGTGCCCTCGGGGTAGGGCAGCACGCCGTGCTCCTTCACGATGAGTGCGCGGCGCAGCGGCACCATCATCAAGACGCCCAGGATGCCGCCGGCAAAGGCGAGCATCGTGATCTGCACGTAGGTGAAGTACTTGGGGCCTTCCGGCACCAGAAAAATCAGTGCGGGAATCGTGAACACGACGCCTCCGGCCACTGACTCGCCGGCCGACCCAATCGTCTGCACGATGTTGTTCTCGAGGATGGTCGACCCTCCGAACCGTTTCAACACCGAGATGGCGAGTACCGCAATGGGAATCGATGCCGACACCGTAAGCCCAGCGCGAAGGCCGAGATAGACCGTCGAGGCCCCGAAGATGAGGCCGAAGAGCACGCCCAGAAAGATCGCCTTCCCGGTGAACTCCGCCATCGACTGGCCGTCGGCCACATACGGAGTGAAGGCCTTGGGGGCGCCCGGCGCCGCAGGGTGAGCGGGAGGGTTCGAATGAGCCATGGCGGGGATGGTAGCGCAGGACGGCTCCGCCCTTGCGCCAAAGCCTTTACCCGCGCCAGCGCTTTGGCCTATTCTCAAGAGGCTTGTGAATTTACAGAACAAGCGGAAGGCCGCCGGCGAGCAGGTCTCGGAGCTGACGACGGGCCGCCTCTCCGTGTATCTCAGATGCCTGAATCAACTCGAGGCCGACGGCGTCGAGACGATCGCGTCGCAGGCGC
>JANNEJ010000437.1:0-5112 GCA_031378585.1 Acidobacteriota bacterium
GGGCACGCTCAGCAACTCGCTGCTGGCCGAAGCCGGCTACTCGTTCAACTACGAGGAATACGTCATCGTCAACCAGCCTGGCGTGAACAAGACGCCGTTCTCGCCCGAGTGGTACGCCGGGGCCAGCCGCCGCGATCAGAACGTCGCCGCCTTGACGAATGGCTTCGGCTCGGCTAACGGCGGACGCTACCCAGACCGCTTCAACATGCTGGGCGCGCTGTCGTACATCTCAGGCTCCCACAACATCAAGGCCGGCATTCAGTATAACTGGGGCCCATACGTCAACACCCGCGAGACCAACGCCGACCTCCAGCAGGTCTACGCCGGCACCGCGGCTGCGCCGTTCACGAACCCGGTGTCGGTCACGGTCTACAACACGCCGCTGCGCTACCAGGAAAAACTCAAGGCCGACGTCGGCCTGTTCGTCCAGGACTCGTGGTCGATCAATCGACTCACGGTCAATACCGGTCTGCGGTGGGAGTATCTGTCGCACGAAGTGGCGGAACAGGCCTCCGGCAACGGCCGGTTCGTCAACGCCCGTGAGTTCGCCGCGATTCCCATGCCCACGTGGAAGGACTTCGCGCCGCGCTTGGGCGTGGTCTACGACGTATTCGGCAACTCGAAGACCGCGATCAAGGCCGGCTTCAACCGCTACAACGAGTCGCGCACGACGCAGTTCGCCACCAAATACAACCCGCTGGCCCTGACGTCCAGCACTCTGCCCTGGACCGACGCCAATGGCGACGACATCGCCCAGGGCGAGCGCGGGTGCACGTTCGGCACGGCGGGCTGCGAAATCAACTTCGCCGGCCTGCCGGCGAACTTCGGCAATCGCGCGCTGGCCACGGTCGACCCCGACTTCCAGCGCACCTACAATCTGGAGTACACCGCGGGTATCCAGCAAGAGATTCTGCCCCGCGTGTCGGTGGCGGCCACGTTCTACCGCCGCCAGTTCTACGACCTGCCGGTCTCGGACAATCTACTGCGCACGCCGGCCGACTACCGCGAGGTGGACGTCGTGAGCCCGCTCGACGTATAGGTGTTCAAGGCCTACACGGTGGCCACGGCCGCGCAGTTGCGCGCCGTCGCCGACTTCGACAGCAACGCCGGTTCCGACCGCAAGCAGACCTACAACGGCGGCGACATCACCTTCAACGCCCGCATCCCCGGCGGCGGCACGGTGTTCGGCGGCTTCACGATGGAACGCACGCTGCGCGCGACGTGCGACGAGCCGGACGACCCGAACTTCCTCCGCTTCTGCGACGACGGACAGAACGACATTCCGTTCCTGAAGCAGTTCAAGTTCGCCGGCACGTATCCGCTGCCCTGGGGTATTCAGGCGAGCGCGTCGTTCCAGAGCATCGCCGGCCGCTCGCTCGGCGGCTACTCGGGCACCGCCGCGGCGGATCGCAACCGCATCATCGGCCCAGGCTACGGCGACGTGGGCAGCCCCATCGGCACCCGCTGGCTGGTTACGCCGACCACGCGCTACGCTACGGGCTGCCTGGCGCCGTGCCGGCCGGGTGAACTGGTGATTCCGGGCATGACCGAAGGGCAGGTCCTGTTGCCGCTCAAGGCCCACGGCACCGAGTTCCTGGACCGCATCACCCAGCTCGACTTCTCGCTGGCGAAGTGGTTCGGGATTGGCGGCGGGCGCCGCCTGCAGTTGCAGGCCGACGTCTTCAACATCCTGAATGCCAACCCCGTGCTGGGTGTGCGTTCGGTCAACTTCGGCACCGCGGCCTACAATCAGGTCAGCAGCATTCTGAACCCGCGCGTGATTCGTTTCGGCGCGCAGCTGAAGTTCTAACCGCGTCGGGGTCCCTGACGGGGCTGACTTCAAGCGCCCGGTGCTCCGCGCTCAGCGCGGGGCCGGGGCGTCTCTCGTGTACGGCAGTCCGTGGCTACTCCAGACGTTCCTTCACGAGCGACGCCACGATCGCGCCCGCGAGCAGCGCACCGATGATGCCAAGCGACCACTCGATGGGGAACTTGCCGCCGAACGCCTCGTTGAGCCACACCATCTTCAGGCCCACGAAGATGAGGATGAAGGCGAGCGCGTACTTCAGCAGTTGGAACCGTTGCACCGCGCCGGCCAGCAGGAAATACATCGCCCGCAGCCCCAGGATGGCGAACACGTTGGACGTGAACACGATGAGCGGTTCGCGGGTGAGCGCGAAGATGGCTGGCACCGAGTCGATGGCGAAGATGACGTCGCTGATCTCGAGAAAGAGCAAGGCGACCAGGAGGGGCGTGGCGTGCCGGCGTCCGTCCACGTGCACAAAGAAGCGCTGCCCGTGCAATTCAGGCGTAATGGGCATCAGGCGGCGAAACCATCGGATGAGCAGGTTCTGGTCCGGGCGGACAGCCTGCCCAGGCGCCCAGAGCATCTTGACGCCCGTGGCAAGCAGCAGCACGCCGAAGAACACCACGACCCAGTGGTACTGCATCAGCACCGAGCCGAGCGCGATGAAGATCGCTCTGAAGACGAGCGCGCCAATGATGCCGTAGAACAGCACGCGATGCTGGTACTGGGCCGGGATACCGAAGTAAGTGAAGACCAGCACGAACACGAACACGTTGTCCACGGCGAGGGACTTTTCGACGAGATACCCCGTGAGGAACTCGAGTCCGAGTTGACCGCCTGCCTCGGGGCCGGCCTTCGACACGGCGTACAGGTAGAACCCGTAGTTGAACACGAGCGCCAGGGCGACCCAGATGACCGACCAGGTCAGGGACTCGCGAAACGTCACCTGGTGGGCGGTGCGGTGCAAGACTCCCAGGTCCAGCGCCAGCAGCGCCAGGATGAACGTCGTGAACCCCGCGTAGAACCACCAGTATTCGGTGAACGGAAACACCAGACCCACGTCGCCACCTCGTTTAGATGACCTGGAGCTTATGGGGACTAGCACACATAGACAATTAGATACTTGTTCGTCGCCTGTCTCAATAAAAGCTATGCTTTGGCCATGGAGTGGCTCAACTACCACCACCTCTTCTATTACTGGACGGTCGTGCGCGAAGGCAGCGTGTCGAAGGCCGCAGAGCACCTGCGCCTGGCGCAGCCCACGGTCAGCACCCAGATCAAGCAATTCGAACGGGCCCTGGGTGAAACGCTGCTCGAGCGCCAGGGCCGGCGCGTGGTGCCAACCGAGGTCGGACGCCTGGTGTACCGCTACGCGGACGAGATCTTCGTGCTGGGTCGCGAGCTGCAGGAAACGCTCAAGGGCCGCCCCACCGGCCGCGCACTCCGCCTGCGGGTGGGCGTTGCCAACGCGGTGCCAAAGCTGATCGTGTACCAGATGCTACGACCGGCCACGGCGGGAGACACGCCGATGCAGCTGACCTGCCACGAGGGCCAGCCGGAACAGCTCCTAGCGCAGCTGGCCACGCACGCGCTCGACGTCGTCATCAGCGACGGTCCGGCGGCACCGCACCTGCGGGTGAAGGTCTTTTCGCACCTGCTCGGCGACTCTGGCGTGACGTTCTTTGCCGCGCCCGCACTGGCCCGTCAGGTTCGGCGCGGCTTCCCGCAATCGCTGCAGCGGGTGCCGATGTTGCTGCCCACCCCAGGCACAGCTCTGCGGCGCTCGCTGGAGCAGTGGTTCGACCAGCTCCAGGTCCGCCCGACCATCGGTGGGGAGTTCGAGGACTCAGCACTGTTGAAGGCCTTTGGGGAGGCCGGCACGGCCGTGTTCCCCGCACCCACGGTCATTGCCAGCCAGGTGTGCAGGCACTACGGCGTGGCTGTCATCGGCGAGACCGAGGTCGTGCGCGAGCGCTACTACGCGCTGTCAGCCGAGCGTCGCGTGACCCATCCCGGGGTCGTGGCCCTCACAGCCGCCGCTCGCGCCGAGCTCGCCACACCGAGTCCGGCAAAGAAGCCCAGGCGGGGGTGAGACGGCCTGCCCGCGCCAGGTTCAGCAGCTGCCGCGACGACGCAGCGCCTCGTACTCTTGCGGGGTGTCCACATCCACAAGCACGCCCCGATCGTCGGTAGGCACGTTCAGTACTCGCGCCTGCCACGCCGTGACGACGGCCTTGGCGCCCACCTCGACCGGCGCCGCCCGCAGGTCGGCAAACGTGGCACGGTCGAAGATCACGGGGTGTCCGTGGCGCGTGCCCACGGCCGGCCGCACGATGGGCGCCCGCGACTCACGCCACGCGCGTAGCAGCGCCACCACGGTCTCGCGGCGCACGAGCGGAATATCCACGAGGGTCACGAGCACGGCCTCGAGCGCCGGAGTATCGACCGCGTCGAGGCCGGCGACGAGCGACGACAGCTGACCAGCCGGCCACGCGGCGTTGTGCACCACGCGCACGCCGGCAAGGCCGCTGACGGCCTCGGCCACTTCTGCGGGGTGCGCACCCGCCACTACGGTGATGTCCGCGACGCCAGCGCCCTGGAGCGTGGCGACGATGGCAGCCGCAAACGTGGGGCCACCGTGCATCACGGGCAAACCCGCTTTCGGCCGGCCCATGCGAGTCGACTGGCCTCCTGCCAGGATGATTCCTGCGACCATCTCCCCTGTATCGTGCCACGGCCAGCCCGCCTTCTCACGCCTGCTGATGGCCTTGACTTGGTATTTGACCACTGCCTACACTGCCCGACACTCGCGGGCCGACGCCATGCCCGCCAGAAATGCACGGGGTTCACCTTCGGAGGCGACGGCTATGTACCAGGGCACAATTGCACGGCTCATGATCGACAAGGGCTTCGGCTTCATCCGCGATGAGTCAGGCCTGGAGCACTTCTTTCATCGCAGCGCCGTGCGGGGCGCAGTGTTCGAACTGCTGCGCGAGGGCCAGCGCGTCGAGTTTGTGACCGAGGAGTCGGCCAAAGGGCCGCGCGCCGCTGACGTGCGCCTCATCGATGGCTGACGGTTCTGCCCGGTTCGCGCTACGGGAGTGCGCCCGCGGGTATGATCGTTGGTGGAAGCGAACGGGGCCCGGTGGCCCTCCCGGTCTTCAAAACCGGTCGCCGGCCGCGGTTGGGGGGGGGGGGGGTAGAAACCCAGGCGCATGCGCCCCGCGCCCGGGGCGCGGCCCGCGGGGGAGCGCCAGGGGGGGGGGGGGGGGGGGCGGGGGGCGCGGGGTGGCCGGGGCCCCGCC
>JANNEJ010000453.1:0-10074 GCA_031378585.1 Acidobacteriota bacterium
CTACAGTTACGACGAAGTGCATATCGATCTGCGCACGCTGGCTGAATTTGCCGGTGCGCGCTTCTTTCGCGACGAGGCTGTGGGCCTGGAGCGCATGGCGGGCAAGGTGCTGTGCCGTACGCGGCCGCCGGTGCCCTACGACTTGCTGTCGATCAACATCGGATCCACGCCGCGGATGGACGACGTTGCCGGCGCGGCCGAGCATGCAGTGCCGGTCAAACCGATCAACGGATTCAACCAGCGCTGGCTGGCGTTGCTCGAGCGGGTTCGCGACCGCGCCGGCGCGACGCGCATCGCGGTTGTCGGCGGTGGGGCCGGGGGCGTGGAGCTCACCCTTGCGATGCAGTACCGGTTGCGCAAGGAACTGCGCGCGCTCGGGCGCGACCCGGACGAACTGCAGATGCACCTTCTGACGCGCGATGCGGACATCCTGCCGACGCACAATGCCGCGGTGCGCCGCAGTTTCGCTCGAGTGCTGACGGCCAGACGAGTCGTCGTGCACCTTCGCGCCGAGGTGCAGCGGGTGGACGCCAGACACGTTCGGACGACGCAAGGCGAATCACTGGAGGCCGACGAGGTCGTCTGGGTGACCAGCGCCTGCGGCGCGTCGTGGCTGCGCGACACCGGCCTCGCCCTTGACGCGGACGGCTTCATTCAGGTTACCGACACCCTGCAAACGGTGACCGACACGCGCATTTTCGCGGCCGGCGACATCGCCGCGATGGTCAACCATCCGCGCGAGAAAGCCGGTGTGTTTGCGGTGCGCCAGGGCCCTCCGCTGGCCCGCAACCTGCGCCTCGCAGTCATGGGATACGCGCTGCGCCCCTATCGCCCGCAACGCCGCTGGCTCGCGCTCATCAGCACCGGCGACCGGTACGCGGTCGCATCGCGTGGCGCGCTCGAGCTGCAGGGCGCATGGCTGTGGAAGTGGAAGAACTGGATCGATCGCCGCTTCATGGGCAAGTTCAACGCGTGTCCGCCCATGCAGGAGCGGTTGGCGTCCACGCCGGTGGCGTCGCCGGTCCAACTCGACCGGGACGAGGCGGCCCAGGCCATCTCGGCCGTCGCGATGCGCTGCGGCGGATGCGGCGCGAAAGTGGGCGCGGGCGTGCTCTCGCGCGCCCTGGCTGCGCTGCACCCGGTCGATCGCCCGGATGTGGTGATCGGCCTGCACGCGCCCGACGATGCCGCGGTGGTGCGCGTGCCTCCGGGGAAGGCGCTGGTGCATAGCGTAGATTTCTTCCGTGCCTTCATCGACGACCCCTACCTGTTCGGCCGTGTGGCTGCCAACCACGCGCTCGGCGACATTTTCGCCATGGGCGCCGAGCCGCAGTCCGCCACCGCCATCGTCACGGTCCCCTCGGGCCTGGAGTCGAAAGTCGAGGACGTGCTGTTCCAGATGATGTCAGGAGCGCTGGAGGTACTGAATGAGGCCACTTGCGCGCTGGTGGGCGGGCACACCGGCGAAGGCCGCGAACTGGCCCTGGGTTTCGCGGTCAACGGCCTCGTTGACGAAAACCTGCATTCGGTACTGCGAAAAGGCGGCATGCGGGCCGGCAACGTGCTCGTCCTCACCAAACCGATCGGCACCGGCACGCTGTTTGCGGCACACGCCATACTGAAGGCGCGCGGCCGCTGGATCGATGCGGCCCTCGACTGCATGTGCCAGTCGAACCGCCTTGGCGCCAGGTGCCTGCAGGCACACGGCGCCACCGCCTGTACCGACCTGACCGGCTTCGGTCTGATCGGGCATCTCGTCGAAATGACCCGGCCGTCCGCGGTGGATGCCGAACTGACGCTTTCCGCCCTGCCGGTGCTCGAGGGTGCGGAAGAGACCGCCGCCGCCGGCATCCTCAGCTCGCTACAACCTGCAAACGTGCGGCTGCGCCGCGCGCTTCGGAACCAGGCATCGATGATCAATCACCCGCGCTATGCGCTGCTGTTCGACCCGCAAACCGCTGGCGGCCTGCTGGCCAGCGTGCCCGCGGAGCGCGCCGCCGCGTGCCTTGACGCACTGCGGGCGCTCGGCTACCGCCACGCGGCGGTGATCGGCCGGATTGTGCCCCAGGGAGCCGCGCTGGAGCCAATCGGACTCATCGAGTGAAGTCTTAACGTCAGGTCGGCCTTGGTGAGCACCATCACAGGTGCCCCGTCGACTCACGTGCCTTGCCGGTCACACGTGGTCGTGGCCGTGCGGATGGTCAGCTTTGAAGGCGGCGATGATCTTCGACTGGATCGGCGCCGGGACGTCCTCGTAGTGCGAGAACTCCATGTGGTAGCTGCCTCGGCCGCCGGTCATCGACGTGAGGTGCTGCTCGTAGGTCAGCATCTCGGACATCGGCACCTGCGCCTTGATCACGGTGTCGTTGGCGCGCACGTCCATGCCGGCGATTCGGCCACGCCGTCCATTCAAGTCGCCCATCAGATCGCCGGCGAAGTCGCTTGGGGCATAGACCTCCACGTGCATCACCGGCTCGAGCAGCGTGGGCCTGGCGCGCGCCATTCCGTCACGAAAGGCCAGCGACCCGGCGGTCTTGAACGACAGCTCGTTCGAGTCGACGTCGTGGTACGAGCCATCGACGAGCGTTACCTTCAGATCCACGACCGGGTAGCCCGCCAGGAATCCCCGCTGTCGCGACTCCTGTAGACCCTTCTCCACCGCAGGGATGAACTGCCGGGGAATCGACCCGCCGAAGATGTCGTCAACGAACTGAAAGCCCTCGCCGCGGCCGAGCGGCTCGATCCTGATCTTGCAGTCGCCGAACTGCCCGTGCCCGCCCGTCTGTTTCTTGTGCCGGCCATGCGCGTCGACGGCTGCCGTGACCGTCTCTCGGTAGGGAATACGGGGCGGCTTCAGGTTCACCTCCACGCCGAACCGCCGCTTCAGCTTGGCCACCGTCACCTCGATGTGGAGCTGGCCCTGACCCGCGAGCAGCAGCTCTCCGGTGTGCGCGTCGCGCGTGTAGTGGATGGAGCCGTCCTCTTCCTCGAGCCGGTGCATGGCGGTGCTGATCTTGTCTTCATCGCCCCGGCTCTTTGGCTCGATGGCGTAAGCGAGCAACGGCTCCGGAAAGGTCAGGGCCGCAAAGCGCAGGACGGCGCGCGGGTCCGCCAGCGTGTCGCCCGTGTGCGTGTCCTTCAGCTTCGCCACTACGCCGATGTCGCCGGCCTTCACTTCAGGCACGGCGACCTGGGACTTGCCCTGCATGAGCGCGACGCTGCCCAGCCGTTCGTCGGCGCTGCGCGTGGCGTTGTGGACTGTCGAGTCGGCCGCCAGCACGCCCTGATACACCCGGAACGCGGTGATGCGTCCGGCAAACTGGTCAGCCACTGTCTTCCATACGAACGCCGCCGCGGGCGCCGCGGCGTCGACCGGACGGCTTACGGCGGCGCCCGAGGTGTCGAGCGCCTTGAACTGGCGATCGGCGGCAGCCGGCAGCCAGCTCAGCACGGCGTTCAAGAGCGGCTCGATGCCGACGTTCTTCAGCGCCGACGTGCAGACCAGGGGGAAAATCGTGGCGTTCGCGGTTGCCCGCTGCAGGCCGGTGATGAGATCGTGGTCGCTGAGCGTGCCGGCGTCGAGGAATCTTTCGAGCAACGTCTCATCGGTCTCGGCCACCATCTCGAGCAGCGCCATACGCGCTACGGCGACCTCCGCAGCCATCGCGCCGGGTATGACCCCTTCCACCGCGGCGCCACCCTCTGGTGGGGCGGTGAAGATCTTCATGCCGACCAGATCGATGATGCCCCGGCATGCGTCGCCCTCGCCGAGGGGCAGGTGCACGGGCACGATGCGTGGGCTGCAGGCACGGCGCAGCGATTCGAGCGCGCGCGTCATCGACGCGCGGTCGCGATCGAGCCGGTTCACCGCCACCACCCGAGGCAGGCCGAGTTCCTCGGCCGCCGCCCACGCCTTCTCCGTCTGCACCGCCGCGCCCGCCACTGCATCGACGACGACCAGGGCCGCATCGGCTACACGCAGAGCGGCGCGCGTTTCCGCAAAGAAGTTGCCCACGCCGGGCGTGTCGAGCAGGTTGATTTTGGTCTTGCTCCACTCGGCATAGGCCAGGGACGTACTGAGCGTGTGGCGGCGTGCCACGGCTTCAGGGTCGTAGTCGGTCACGGTGGTGCCGTCGTCCACCCGGCCGAGGCGGCTGACCATGCCCGAGGCACACAGCAGGGCCGAGACGAGTTGGGTCTTGCCGCACCCGCTGTGTCCCACGACAGCGACATTACGAATGCTGGCAGCGTCGTACACCTTCATGACCGGTCCCTCCGCGCAGGTCGCGGTCGCTAGCCGGCTCAGTGCCGGGTAACGGCCCTGTGACGAGTACTGTGCGTAGAGTATGCCTTCGCCCCGGGAAGTCAAGGGGCGCGCGCAGGGTTGTCAACGCAGGGCGTGCGCAGGGGCGCGGGGCAAGACCGCCTCGCCCGCCCGGCTACTCGTAACGGAGGGCTTCGATCGGGTCGAGGCGCGAGGCGCGCCAGGCCGGCAGCATGCCGAAGAAGATTCCGACGAACGCCGAGAATCCAAGGCCCAGGGCGAACGACCACCAGGGGAGCGAGATTGGAAACCCCGAGAAGAAATTCACCAGGAAGCCGAAGCCGCTGCCGAAGGCGATGCCCAGCACGCCGCCAATGGAGGTGAGCACCACGGCCTCGATCAGGAACTGAAACAGGATCTCGGTGCGGCGCGCGCCAATCGCCTTGCGCACGCCGATCTCGCGCGTGCGCTCGGTCACCGAGATGGTCATGATCGACATCACGCCGATGCCGCCGACCATGAGGGCGATGGACGAGATGACCACGAGCGACAACAGCACGGCCTGGGAGATCTGGTCCCACACCTTGAGGATGGCGTCCTGCGTGACGAGGTCGAAGTCGTTGGGCTTGTCGAGCGTGAGTCCGTGGCGGATGCGCATCACCGCCTCCACCTCGCGCATGGCCTCGTCGCGCGAGACGTCCTCGCGAGGCACCACGGCGATCATCACCGACGCGGCCCCCAGCTGGCCGCCTCGAATCCGTTCATTGCCGAACTGTTTACGGTAGGCGGTGTAGGGAATGATCGCGAAGTCGTCGGGGCTTGGACCGAAGCCACCCCCGAGCGACGGCCGCTTGTCGATGACGCCAATCACCAGATAGCGGTTGGCGCCGATGCGGACGTATTTGCCGATCGGGTCGATGCCGCGATTGAGGAACAGCGCCTCGTATGGCCCGTACCCGAGCACCGCCACCGCGCGGCGGCGAGTCACCTCCTGCTGCGTCATCGATCGGCCGAGCCGCATCTTGGCGAAATTGACGTCGACAAAGGCCTCGCTTGCGCCCATGACGACCTGCGGCGCCGTGCGCTCGTTGCCGTAGAACACCCGCGCCTGTGTGGGCGGTCCACCGGTACCGAGCCACGTATCGACGATGTCCACAGACGGGGCGAGTCGCTCGATGGCGTCGCCGTCCTCCACCGTGAGCGGGGGGCGTTTGATGAGGTCGACAAACGAGGCGCCGGACGAGAAACTCAACGCGCCGAATCGCTGCACGAAGATCGTTCGAGGCCCCAACGCCCGGATCGAGTCGCGCAGCGACTCGTCGAAGCCGCGGATGAGGGCCGTCATGCTCACGATGGACGTGATGCCGATCACGACGCCCAGCACCGTGAGGGCGGACCGCATCTTGTTGGCCCACAAGGTGTCGAGGGCCATCTCCGCCGTCTCGCGCAGCAGCGAGAATCGTTTGCCGATGCCGAAGTTCATTCCCGCCTCAACGCTTCGATGGGGGCCAGATTGGCGGCGCGTCGCGCCGGATACCAGCCGAAGAAGAGTCCGACCAGGCCGGTGACCAGCACCCCGACGGCTATCGACCACGGCTCGATGATCGCGGGCAGGGGCGTGACGGCGGCGAGGATTCTTGCAAAGAGGGCGCCCAGGCCAGCGCCGACGAGTCCGCCCATCATCGACAGCGTGATCGACTCGGTCAGCACCTGCGACATGATGTCGCGGCTGCGGGCGCCGAGCGCTTTGCGCAGGCCGATCTCGCGCGTACGTTCGCTGACGATCATCAGCATGATGTTCATGATGACGATGCCGCCGACGAGCAGCGACAGGGCCACGACGCCGACCAGCACCGCGGCGATGCCTTTGGTGGCCTGCTGGAAGATGTCGAGCACGGAATCCGACGCCACGATCCCGAAGTTGTCGGGCTCGCCCGGGCCGAGATGCCGGGCCACCCGGAGAGCCGTGCGCGCTTCGTCGCGCGCGAGCGCGACCGACTCGGGCGTGCGCGGCTTGACCATGAGCGCCAGCGATTGCCGCGACCCGAAGAGCTTCTGGTACTGGCCGAGCGGAATCACGACGAACTCGTCGAGGGAGTTGCCGAAGAACGCGCCCTTCTTGGCGCTCACGCCCACGACGCGAAACGGCACGCCGGCGACCTTGATCGACTTGTCGATCGGGTTTTCCTGGCCGAACAGGCGGTCGGCCACCTGCCAGCCCACGAGCGCCACCGGCCGGTCGCGCGAGATCTCGACCGGGCTCACCATGCGCCCGCGTTCCGCATCGAAGGTCGAGAACTCGAGGTAGGCATCGGTGACGCCCTGCACCGTGACGGACTGGAGCTCCTCGGTTCGGTAACCGACCGTCGAGTTCTGCTGTGCCTGCGCCATTACCGCCGAGATCGTCGTGCCGAAGCGCTTGATGGCTTTGGCTTCGTCGAGTGTGATGCGCGGGTTGTTCCGCTGGCGATCGATCTCGTCCTGGTTCCGCGCGATGCTGGTCCGGCGGATGGTGAACGAGTCGGCGCCCAGATCCGAGACGATGGCGTCGGTCACCGCGCCGTTCACGCCCTGGATGAGCGCCACCACCGCGATAATCGACGAGACCGCCACGATATTGCCAAGCAGCGTCAACAGCGACCGGAGCTTGTTGCCCCAGATCGACGCCAGCGCCAGGTTGACCGCCTCCCAGATCTGCTGCATGACCCTATCCGCTTGCCGCGCTACTTGGCCGGCGTGGGCGTGTTCTCGCGGGTCTCGTCGCCTTCAAAGAGGTTTCGCACGCTGTCAAAGGGACCGGTGATGACGCGGTCTCCCTCCTTCAGCCCCGAGGTCACCTCGAAGTACCGCTCGCCGGCAATGCCGACCTGCACGATGACGAACTGGGCTGTGCCGTCGCGGATCACGAACACGCCCTCTACTTCCTTGCGCGTGTGGCCGACCGGCAGCTCCGTGGGCAAGGCCTGGGTGGCAGCGGCCGCCGGAGGTCCGAAGCTCCAGCGGGAGGCTGGAGCGGGCCGCACCCTGGGGACGACGGCGCCGGCCCTGTCGTATTCCAATTCGCGGACGGTCAACGCCTGGATCGGCACCGACACGACGCCGGACTTCGACGCGGTCGAGATCTCCGCCGTGCACGTAAACCCCGGCCGGATCTCTGGAGCCGCTTCGTCGAGCGTGACCACGACCTTGAAGTTCGTGGCCGTCCGAGCGCCGGCGGCCTGGCCGGCGACCTGAATCGGGCTATTGCCAATCTCGGTGACGTGGCCGGCAAAGGTCTTGCCGTCGATGGCGTCGATGGTCACCGTGGCCTTCTGGCCAATCTGCACGAGCGGGATGTCTGTCTCGTCCACTTCCACTTCGGCCTCGATGACCGACATGTCGGCCACCGTGAGCAGCACGGTGCCGGCGTTGTTCATCGTGCCGACGACCACGTTTTCGCCCTCTTCGATGTTGCGGCGCGTGACGATGCCGTCAAACGGCGACTCGAACCGCGACTGCGACAGGTTGTAGCGGCTGCTGACCAGGCCGGCCTCCTGCTGGCGCACCTGCTCTTCGCGCGTGCGAATCTCCTGCGCGCGGGCGTTGATGTCGCTCTCGCGCATCTGCACTTCCGCCTCGGCTCTTTCCAGCGTCTCCCGCGTGGTCAGACCGGCCTGCCAGAGTTCCTGCTGGCGCTTGAGCGACTGACGCGCCACGTCGAGGCTGGCGCGGCTACTCTGCACCGACACTCTGGATTGCTCGAGGCCTGTGCGCGCTCCAGCCACGGCGGCTTCGTCGCGACGCACGGCGCTTTGTGCCGACACCGGGTCGATGAGCAGCAGGAACTGACCCGACTTCACGCGGTCGCCCTCGCGCACGCCGATCTGGGTGACCCGGCCCATCGACTGGGCGCTGATGTTGACCGACCGCTTCGGCTCGATCTTGCCCGAGGCCGACACGAGCGACTCGAGGTCGCGAAGCTGGACGTTTTCGGCGGTGACCAGCGTGCCTTTGTCCTGGCGCGATCGCGAATAGGCGCCCCCTGCGATTCCGGCGATGACCAGCACGCCGATCACCCACGGCCATTTTTTCCGGAACACGATTACGACCCTCCCGTCAGCAACACCGCACCGGCCACCACGGCCGCCAGGGCGACATACGCCCCAACCAGCGGACTCACGAAGCTGCGAGCCCGGCGCTTGGCCACTACTGCGCAGCCCACGGCCAGCAGCAGTACCCACCACAGCCCGAAGATTTCGATTGTGCCGAGGAACCTCGCCGCCGGCGAGCCCTCGTTGAAGAAGGGCAGCAGGGCCGCGAGGTTGAACGGGCTCGTCAACGATTCGCGAAGCAGGTGCACCGGTGTCGCGATCAGCTGTTGGGCGACCAGCGCGCCAGTCGCATGCACCGACACGCTCAGGCACTGTGTGAAGGTGACCGCCGCCGCGCGCCGCAGCCAGAGCCACAGTCCCACGGCGACGGCGAGCGTGACCGGGGGCGTGAGCAGCGTGCGGCCACCACTGGCGAAGTAGACCCAGGTGGGCGGCGCGGCCTGCAGCCTCGCGTAGGCGGTGTCGTCCACCTGTCCACCCAGGCTCTCCACGACCCGGACCCGCTCGTCAACCAGGGCCTGACGTCCGATTGGCGACGAGAGCAAGGCGCCGGCGGCGGCAGACCAGAGCAGGAGCCACAGCGCCCAGGTCGCCAGAATTGCCGGCATTGACATGTGAATGGCCGCGGCCATTGCCGCTCGGGGGGCCGTTGCCAGACTGATCATGCGCCTGGCCGGGGTCATGGCCGCAGGGTTGCTAGAGATGCACATTCTCGGTGGGGGATCGGCACCGGCGTCGGCCGATTCTACCCAAGTGTAATACGGCCGGGTGGCCAGAAATGTTTCTCGATGCCGGCGTCAAGTGGCTGATTGCGATGGACTTCCCGGTGCTGGACGCGCGCCGACGGAACCCTGCGTCCGGGCTATGCGGCGTGACGAGCGGCCGGCCGGCGCATCAGGTAGGCGCCGGCAGAATTGTAAGTGGATGCGGGTTCTTGACGAACGTGTCGTCGGTGGCAGCCGAGTTGGAGGCTGGTGACGCCGAATTCTGGCACGGCAGGGCGGGACCTGCGGCACGAGGCTGCATGGTATGGCGCCCGGACCGCCCTTGGCCGGGCGCAAAGAGGCTGCAGCCGTAACGGTCGATGACCGAAAAGGTAATGGGACGACAGGCCTGGAACCCCTCCAGCGCCGGTGGCCGAAGGCGGACAGAACGACATGGCGGTGCGGATCGGTGAACTGCTGCTCAAAGAGAAGCGGATCACCCCAGAACAACTTCAGGAAGCGCTGAGTTATCAGCGGTCCAATGGCGGCAAGCTGGGCGCCAACTTGGTGAAGCTCGGCTTCGTCAAGGACGAAGAGATCACGTCCCTGCTCTCGAAGCAGTATGGCGTGCCCTCGATCTCGCTGAACCAGTTCGAGATCGACCCGGCCGTCATCAAGCTGGTGCCCGCCGAGACGGCCCACAAGTACCAGATCATCCCGCTCAGCCGGGTCGGGGCCACGCTCACGATCGCGATGACGGACCCGACCAACGTGTTCGCGCTCGATGACTTGAAGTTCATGACGGGCTACAACGTGGAGCCCGTCGTGGCATGGGAGACGGCGGTTCTCGACGCCATCCAGAAATACTACGGCGCGCCCGGCATCGGCGGGTCGAAGAACAGCCAGAAGATCGTCGAGATGGCACCGGGCGAGAGCGCCCTCGACATGGCAACCCGCGCGATGTCGGAAATGCCGTTGTTGGACGCCGACGACGTCGAGATTCTCGACGAAGTCG
>JANNEJ010000605.1:0-1623 GCA_031378585.1 Acidobacteriota bacterium
GCTGTCGAAGCCGAAGCCGTCCTGCAGTAAGTCGCTGAAGCTACCTTGGCCTAGCGGGCGGCCGAAGCGGTGGGTGATGCGGAACGCGCTTTCGTGACGGGGCAGCCGCAGCGTAGTCGGCAGGCTCACGAGCGTGAAATCGGGCTGCGCGCGGTTCACGTCCTTGTCGGGATCGTCGCCCTGCGCGGCCGCTGCCGTGTCGTCGGCAGTGGCGGGGGCCGCGGTGTCGGCGGTCGTGGTGGCCGGCTTCCGGGCGGCGTCTTTCGGATCGCTCGGCGGCGCGGCGCTCGCAAACGGCGCGGCGCCGAGAGCCAGTGCCAGCGCCAGGGCGGAGGTCAATACGAATGATTTCACGATGGGCTCCTGTAGGGATGTGTCGGGGCGCGTGCCCTAGTTGTTGGCGGCGCCGGCTTTGATCCAGCGGCGGATGACCAGCATCTGGCCCTCCGTCAGAAACGGGCCCGCGTTGCGCGGCATGCGTAGCCCGTTGATATTCGACGCGCCTTCGAGCTTTCGCACGAGGTAGCTGTTATCCGGGTCGCCAGGGATCACGAACGTCTCGCCCGGGCGAGCCACGCTCGGCCGTCCGACCAGCGCGCCGTAGGAAATGCCCGCGACCAGGTTCAGGCCGGCGGCCGGTGTTCGTCCGACGTTGGTGTGGCACTGAATGCAGGAGAGTCGTCCCGACGAGTCCTGCGTGTCGAAGATCTCGCGCTGGATGCTGGCGAAGGTCGGTTCCAGGTTGGGTGTCGGGCCGGTGAGATCGGACAGTTTTTCATCACAGCCCGCAAGTAACGCCGTCAGGGGCAGGACACAAACCAGGGTGCGCAGATATCGCATGATGTTCTCTGACCTCAGGGAGGAACGTTATTTGAGAGCGGCCGTGACGAAGAGCGTACCACGCATGTCGGCGTGGCCATCGCCGCAGGCTTCCGAACAGACGATGGGGAAGGTGCCGGCCTCGCTGGCCGTGAACTCGATCGCGACCGGCTTGGCGCCGCGCGGGATGAGCGTGTTGACCTTGAATTTGCGGATGCCCACGCCGTGCACGCCGTCGGCCGACGTCACGACCAGGCGCACGCGGTCGCCTTGCGTCACCTCGATCATCGCGGGCTCGAACGAGAACCGCCTGGCCAGCACGTCGAACGTCTTCACCGCGGGGGGCTGACCGACGCCGGACGCGTGTGGACTTGCGGCGGATAGCGCAGGCGCGTATGCCGTGACGGGGTCCTTCCCCACATTGACGTATGCCAACGCTTCAGGGAGGAGCGCCATCCCCGTCACGGCAATACCGGCGAATACCAGCAGGGTTCGCGTGAATTTCATCGTCTCGTGATCTCTACCGCCATCCCGCGGTGCTTCGACTGCAAGCGGGGTGCCGTCGTGGGCGACGGCAATGGGCGCGTTCTTCGGAGTGTTTTCACGGGTGCGCCAGAGTCATCCAGCGCGCTGGATTACGGGAGACGTAATTGCTTACTTCGGCCGTAACGGGGCTAGTCGATGCGGTGCTTCGACAGGTAGTGGCTGAGCGCTCGCTGGCTGAGGCCCATGAGCTCGGCCGCGTCCTTTTTCACTCCCCGTGATTGCTTGAGCGATCGCCGGATCGTTTCGCGTTCCACCCAC
>JANNEJ010000501.1:0-1805 GCA_031378585.1 Acidobacteriota bacterium
TCAGACTCCACCGCTGAATCCGCCGGCCGTTCCCGGCTTCGCCGGTGTACATCCGGTTCTTCGAATCGATGGCGATCATGTGGGCGCGGATGAACTCGCCCGCCTGCCGGCCCGGCTTGCCGAACCGGTCGAGGATCGTCAGGTCCTTACGCCACAGCATCCAGACGCGCATGTTCGTGCCGTCCATCAGGTAGATGGGCAACTGGTCAGCGGTCGGCGAGCCGGGGGCCACCTTCGCGGTGGCGCTCTGGGCACCGGCGGGGGCGAGTACGAGCAGCCACGCGGCAAGGGCAACGAGCGACACTGAAGATCTCATGATGATGGTGAGGGATTATCCTCAGCGGGTCCATGACGCGCAACCGCGGCTTCACGTATCGCGAGCAGATCGGTCCGAGCGGGGCTGGGCGGCGCGTGCGCGATCATCTCGCGGCTACCTATACCCACTCGGACGCGGCCACCTGGCTCGCCCGGCTGGCATCTGGCGCCGTGGAACTCGACGGCCACGTCGCTGGCGGCGACGAGACGCTGCGCAACGGCCAGCGCCTCGTCTGGCACCGTCCGCCGTGGGACGAGCCTGAGGCGCCGCTCGGCTTCGATGTCGTGCACGAGGACGCCGACGTCGTGGCGGTGTCCAAGCCCGCAGGGCTGCCCACGATGCCGGCCGGCGGCTTTCTCGAACACACGCTGCTTGCCGTCGTGCGCGCGCGCTACACAGACGTCTACCCGCTGCACCGGCTCGGTCGCTTCACGACCGGGCTCGTGCTGTTTGCGCGCACGCACGCCGCCGCCGCTGCCCTGGGCCTCGCGTGGCGCACCCACGCGGTGACCAAGGACTATCGGGCGCTCGTCGACGGGAGCCCGTCCTGGGACACCTGCCAGATCACACACGCGATCGGCACGGTGCCGCACCCCACGCTGGGGACAGTGCATGCGGCCAGGGACGACGGGCGCGCCTCGCACAGCATCGCCACGGTGATCGAACGCCGCGCGGGTGACACGCTCGTCGATGTGCGGATTACGACGGGCCGTCCACATCAGATTCGCATTCATCTCGCCGCCATCGGCCATCCGCTAGCGGGCGACCCGCTGTACGCGCCAGGCGGACGACCGCGCGCCGTGGCGCCGGGCTTGCCGGGCGACGGCGGGTACCTGCTCCACGCGCACCGGTTGCGGGTCGCACATCCGTGCGGCACGGGAACGCTGTCACTCGAGGCGCAGCCACCAGCGGCGTTGACCGTGTCGGGGGCCGGCCCGCGCTGACCACGCGTCCCGCGCGCCGGGCCCGGTCAGTCGTCGTGACCGCTGCGGCCGCCGCGGCCGCCCTTGACATCGGCACGACGCTTCTTCGAGGTGAGCCGGCGTTCTTTGGCGGCCCGGCCAGGACGCGTGGGACGGCGGGTCTTGGGCCGCACGGCCGCCTGCTGCACAAACGCCACGAGGCGCGCTCGCGCGGCGTCGCGGTTCTGCGCCTGCGTGCGATGTTCGCGGCTGTCGACGACCAGCACCCCGTCGCCGGTCATGCGGCTGCCGGCCAGAGCCACGAGCCGCGCCTTCACGTCGGAGGGCAAAGTCGAGGCCCCGACGTCGAAGCGCAGTTCCACGGCCGTCGACACCTTGTTGACGTTCTGACCGCCCGGGCCGGACGCCCGCACGAACCGCTCCTCGAGCGTGCGCTCGTCGATCGTGATGGTGTCGGTGATGCGAATCATCGCGGCACCGGAAGGCCCAGGAACACCCGCATGCGCGCCACTTCCGCCTCCAGGCCGTGGGCGAACCCGCGCGCGCGCGGCGCGTGGCCGGTCACG
>JANNEJ010000507.1:0-1856 GCA_031378585.1 Acidobacteriota bacterium
ATGAGGTCGATGTCGTCGGGCGTGAGGCCCGCACGACGAATCGCCTCGACCGACGCTTCCTTGGCGAGATCGGACGTGGCCACGCCCGGGTCCACGACGTGGCGCTCCCTGATGCCGGTACGCTGCAGGATCCACTCGTCACTTGTCTCAACCAGCTTCTCGAGGTCGGCGTTGGTCAGCACCCGGGGCGGCACGTACGTCGCCAGGCTCTTGATTTCGGCCCGTCCAATGCTGGCGTAGCCAGGAAGACTTGCGATGGAAGCTCTCAAAACAATCCTCTCCTGGGCGCCTGTCGCCCGAAGTACTCGTACGCCCGCGCCGTCGCCACGCGGCCCCGCGGCGTCCGGTCGAGAAACCCCGCCTGCAGCAGGTATGGCTCGTGAATGTCCTCGATGGCGTCGGGCTCTTCGCTGAGCGCTGCGGCCAGCGTGTTCACGCCGACTGGCCCGCCGCCAAACTTGTCGATGATGATGCCGAGCAGCCGGCGATCCATCTCGTCGAAGCCCTGATCGTCGACCTCCAGCATGCCCATGGCCGCACGCGTGACCTCGACGGTGATGACGCCATCGGCTCTGACCTGTGCGTAGTCGCGCACGCGATGCAGCAGCCGGTTCGCAATGCGCGGCGTGCCGCGGGAACGTCGCGCAATCTCGGTCGCCGCCTCGGGATCGATCGGCGTGGCGAGGATGCGCGCCGAACGGCGCACGATCTCGTCGATGTCGGTCGTGGTGTAGAAGTCGAGCCGATGCACGATGCCAAATCGCGCCCGCAACGGCGACGTGAGCAGTCCCGCCCGGGTCGTGGCGCCCACCAGGGTGAACCGCTCCACGGGTACCTTGACCGATCGAGCCCCAGGTCCCTGGCCGATCACGATGTCGAGCTCGAAATCCTCCATGGCTGGATAAAGGATCTCTTCGATGGCCGGCGGCATGCGGTGGATCTCGTCGATGAAGAGCACCTCGCGCAATTGCAGGCCCGAGAGCATGCCGGCCAGGTCGCCAGGCTTCTCGATCACCGGACCGGCCGTCGTGCGAATCGCCGCGCCCATCTCGTTGGCGATCACGTATGCAAGCGTGGTCTTGCCGAGCCCGGGCGGGCCGTAGAGCAGGATGTGGTCGAGCGCCTCGCCTCGTCGTTTGGCCGCTTCGATCGAGACCTGCAGGTTCTCGCGAATGCGGTCCTGCCCGATATAGTCGTCCAGGCGCCTGGGCCGCAGCCCGGCTTCGTACTGCGCGTCGTCGTCGGCCTTGGCCGGCGACACGACCCGCCCGTCGCTCATGACCGCGCCAGTTCCTTCAGCACGGCGCGCAGCGCCGCCTCAAAGCGCGGGCTCTCGTCGCCTGCGAGTTGCTTGTCGAGCACCTTGTCCACGGCTGAGCGATGGTAGCCGAGATTCTCGAGCGCCGACACCAGGTCGTCGCGCAGGGCGTTGGCCGCCAGAGCGATGGGTGCGACGGTGCCGGCCTCGGCAGCCGACGGCAGCTTGTCCTTCAATTCGAGACAGATGCGTTCAGCGGTCTTCTTCCCCACGCCCGGGATCCGCGTGAGCCGCGACACGTCGCTTCGCTGCACCGCTCCGACGAAGTCGCCCACCTCGATCCCCGAGAGCACCGCCAGGGCCAGTTTCGGGCCGATGCCACTGATCGTGATCAGGCGCTCGAAGATCTGGAGCTCGAACGGTGACAGGAATCCGAAAAGAGCAATGGCGTCCTCGCGAACCTGGGTGTGGATCCGCAGCGTGACCTCCGCCCCTGGTTCATCGCTCAGCCGTGGACAAGGTGCTCGACAAGCAACTCGCAGGCGACGAGAGCCCGCGCTTTGAGGCGGCGCTGCGCGCCGTGCTGAAGGAACTGGCG
>JANNEJ010000613.1:0-3366 GCA_031378585.1 Acidobacteriota bacterium
GGTTTCCGAACGCCCAAGTGTGCGCGTTCGCACTCGTCGGAACTCTCGGGCGGCACCCCGAGGTTGAGCGGATCATCGAGCCGTGCGTCGGCTACATTGCCCTCACGCCGTCTGGTGATGTCGATCGGGTGCCGCAGCGCAGCCTCGTCGTGGCCCGCAGGTGCGAAATGCAGGCGCCTGTCATGCCTTCCGAAGCGCACCAGCCACCGCACCGATGATCACGTAGGCCACCACTTGCCAGATCGTCATGATCCACGCGATCCCGTACGGGATGCCGTTCACCAGTAGGTGCATGAAGATGAAGGTGGGAAAGCCGACGAGCACGCCCGCGTAGACACCGAACAGCGCGCCGCCACGCGGGCCGGTTCCCGTGGCCGCGCCGAGCTTCAGGTAGGCCCAGCAGAACACGAACGCCGCGGTGAAGTCGCCCGCCACCAGGTACGGAACCATGTCGTCCGTATTCCGGAATACCGGGCTCGCGGCATACATGCCCGCGAGCAGATTGCCCTGGACGATGAAGTCCAGGATGTTCAACACCACGCCAGTCACCACGCCGAGTTTGAGCAGAGCGGTCAGGTTCATGGGAGCCTCCGGGGGATGGAGTACGGTCAAGGAGGCCCACCCTACAGAAGCGCCTGGCGAGAGTCAACACGCGCATCGTGACGTCATCATACGAACAGGTGGTCAGGCTACTCGGCCACGACCGCGATGACCTCGATCTCCACGAGGAAGTCGGGGTTGGCCAGGCGTCCCACCTGCACGAGCGTGCTCGCTGGCAATTCCTTCGTGAAGTACTGCGAACGGACCTCGCGGATCACCTGCACCTGCGACGCGTCGAGCATGTAGTAGTTCGTCTTCACGACGTCGTTGAAGGACGCGCCCGCGGCCTTGAGGGCCACGTCGAGATTGGCGAACACCTGCTTGGTCTGCGCGGCGAGATCGCCCCGTCCCACCAGTTGGCCCTTGGCGTCAAACGCCACCTGTCCCGAGATGTAGACCGTGCGGCCGCCTTTGGCCGAGACGATGTGCGAGTACCCCGTCGGGGTCGAGAGCCCCGGGGGATTCAGTCGTTGAATCACAAAACGTCCTCCTTGCGCCGTCGGTCCGATCGTGGCCAGTGCCACTCCGGCGGCGATGCCGGCAAGCGTGAGTCCGAACGTGAGACGGGTAGCGGGAACCATGGCGCCCTCCTGGGTTCCGCACACGGTAGCGCAGCGGCGTGCGGCAGGGGCGGAAAATCGACCGGAGCGGCCGGCGGCACTATCGCCGTGGGGCGTCGGGCAGGAGCGCAGGGGCGCCGCGAAGTGTCACCGCGCCGAAGTGGCGGTGGTCGAGTGTGACGATGGCTGACGCGCTCAGGCGTTCGGCCATGGCCATGACGACGGCGTCGACGAGGCCCAGGTGCAGGCCCGCGTACTGTCGGTGCAATGCCGCTGCGCGGTGCAGGTCTGCCGGTTGGCCCCAATCGACTCCGTAGTGTCCGGCGGCCACGTCGTCCAGGAAGGCTTGTTCCACCGTCGGCCCTCCGTACTTTCCCACCAGATACGCGACCTCTGGAAGAATCGCCCAGGGGAGCGTCCACCGGTCCGGGTCCTGCAGATAGCACGCGAGCATGGCCGCATGCGCGTCGTCGCCATGATCGATCAGCGCGACGATCGCACTCGTGTCAGCGACGATCACGCTCACCGAATCCCTCGAGATACTCTTCGTCCCGGGCCGCGAGATCGCCCTTGCCGCTCGTGAACGAGGCCACGCTTGCTGGGACGCGCCGGCCCTCACCGTGCCGGGCTGCGTATTCCGCCACTGCTTCGCGCACGAGCTCTGCGGGCTTGCGGCCTTCGCGCTGGGCGATGTGCTTCAGGCGCTGGTAGCTGGAGGCCTCAAGATAGACCGTAGTCTTCTCCATATGGTTACCATATGTGGCTGCAGGTTATATGTCAACCAGTCACCGACCAAGCACGGGCGGTCCTCATTGCGAGACGAGAGACGGCTCGGACGGCGCTCAGGCGCTGACGGGGCGGGGCTTGCGCGCGTACAACCCGATCATCGCCGTGCCGGCCAGTGCGGCGAGCACGACCATGGCCACTATCCACGGCGCGAGGCGGCCAGCCAGGTAAAGCACAGAGAGACTCAGGCTCACGCACGACCACATCGAGACGAGGGCGCGTGTGGCGGCCTTGCGTGACATGCCGCGCCCTTCGTCGAGCACCTTCATGTACGGGGCAAAGAGCGGGATACGCAGCATCCTGTCCTCGAGCCACGGACAACTGCGGGTGAAGCAATAGGACGCGATGATGAGGAAGATCGTCGTCGGCAACCCGGGCACGAACACCCCGAGCCACCCCATGCCGACCGACGCCACGCCAAGGCCGGCAAACGCCCACCGGCGCGGGTCGCGAACCCATGACACGGGTTGAGGAGTGACCGGGCAGAGCTTCTCCATGTCGACCCGCTATTGTGGCGCGCCGAAACACCCGGAGGCAAGCGCCACAATAGGCGACCGCCACTTGCGAGCACGGTGTCGTCTGGGTGATAACTGCGCGAGGTGAGAACCTTGAACTGCGGACGAGACTCGACCCTGAGGCGTGGCTGGCGTGCCTGCACTGCTGTGATTGCGGGCCTCGTGCTCGTCGTGCTGGTCGACGGCGTGAGCGCGAAGTCTACCGGCCGGCCACGCCGGCGTGCCGTGGACGCGGTCATCGTCCACTCGCTCGGCGGCCCCGACTGTCACCAGGGCACGCGCTTCTTCACGCGGATCGATGGCGACGCGCACACGTGGATTGCCCGGTTCGCCGCGCTGCCCATCGTGAGCATCCACTACGTGATTGGCCGCGACGGCCGCGTCGAGGCCGGCATTCCCGAGGCGCTGGCCGCGTCGCACGCCGTGGGCTGGAATCAACGGTCCATCGGCGTCGAGCTCGTGAACAACGGCGATGGCGCCGATCCGTTTCCAGGGGCGCAGCTGGCGGCCCTCGGACAGCTCGTGCGCGAGATCCGCGGGCGCCATCCCCAGGTGGCGCCCGAGCGCATATTGAGGCATTCCGACCTCGACCTCTCCCTGTTCCCCGCGGCAAGGCACGGCGAGGCGTGCGCCGCGTTCCGGCGCAAGCTCGATCCTGGCGCCGCGTTTCCCTGGGAGGCCTTCAAGGCCGCGCTCGGCGGCAACTAGCGGGCGGCCTGCGCGGCGGCCAGCGCCTCACCGAACCGGCGTGCGGCCTCGCGCACGCGACGCAGGTGGTCGGGGCCCATGCGAATCAGCTGCTTCTGCGCCGGCGGCAGCTGCTCGAACGCGGGATTGGCATAGGCGTAGCCGCCACGGCCGGGCACGAGCGCAGCGTCATCTGGCACGTCGGGCGTCGTAGTCAC
>JANNEJ010000600.1:0-2526 GCA_031378585.1 Acidobacteriota bacterium
GATTTTCATCCGTGCTCGTTTGGCTTCCGGCCGAAGCGGAACGCCACGCAGGCGTTGGAAACGCTTCGCAGGCGTGGCGCACGAGGAGGCAATCACGTCCTCGACGCGGATATCCGTGACTACTTCGGGCGCATCGACCACACCAAATTGCTGGTGTTGGTCGGCCGGCGTATCTCGGATCAACGGGTCCTCAAACTGCTGCGGCAGTGGCTCCAGGCAGGCGTGATGGAAGACGGACGCGTCACGGCGACGCGTGCGGGAACCCCGCAAGGCGGGGTGATTTCCCCGTTGCTCTCGAACATCTACCTGCACGTGCTCGACACCGTGTGGACGCGGCGATACGCCCATCTGGGCGTCTTGGTGCGCTACGCGGACGACTTCGTGGTCATGTGCGACACGGAGGCGGCGTGTGAGCAGGCCGAGCAGCGCGTGCGCGAGGTGCTCACGCGTCTCGGCTTGGAGCTACACCCGGAGAAGACGAGGCGGGTCGACCTCACGCGAGGGGCGGCTGGTTTCGACTTTCTCGGCTGTCGCGTGCATAAACGCATGAGCGGGCGCATCTGGGAGCAGCGACACCAACGGGTGTACTACCTCCAGCGCTGGCCCGCGCCGCGCGCGATGCATCGGATTCGACAGCGGGTGAAGGCGCTGACGCCTCGCGCCGTGACGCACCGGGACCTGCGCGACACCATTGCGCGTCTCAACCCGGTGCTGCGCGGCTGGGGCGGGTACTTTCGCACCGGCAACGCCGCCATCAAGTTTGGGCAGGTCGATGACTACGTGACTTGGCGCCTCAAACGCTTGCTCGTGAAGCGTCACGGTCGCCAACTTCGCGCCGGTCAAGCCGCCCAATGGACTGGCGACTACTTCCAGGCCCTCGGTCTCCATCGCCTGCGCGGGACGATTCGGTATCCGGTGGCCGCATAATGTCGCACTCCCAATGCCCCTTGGTAAGCCGTGTGCGGGAAATCCGCATGCACGGTTTGAACGGGGGTCTTACCCTCACCCGCTCGGCGCTGCCGAGTGGAGACAAGTAGGATCTACCAATGTCGTCCCACACGTGGCTGGCCGCCGTCGCGGCCCTCACCGGCACCGGCGCGGTGCTCTTGGCGCAGACGTCCGCGCCCGCCGATCCCAATCGCCGCAGCCTGGCGCTCGAGGGCTTCCGCCTCGAGAGCGGCACGGTGCTGCCAGTGGCGCATGTGGCGTATGCCACCTTCGGCGCGCTGAACGCGGCCAAGGACAACGCCGTGCTGGTGCCGTCGTACTACGGCGCCGACTATCACGGCTACGACTTCCTGATTGGACCCGGCAAGGCGCTCGACCCCGCGAAGTACTTCGTCGTGGCGACCGAGATGTTTGGCAACGGCGTCTCGTCGTCGCCAAGCAACACGCCGGCGCCCCTCTCCGGTCCCGACTTCCCGGCCATTGCCATTCGCGACAACGTCGAGGCGTCGCGTCGGGTGCTCGAGCATCTGGGCGTCACGCACCTTCGCGCGGTCGTGGGCTTCTCGATGGGCGCGGAACAGGCCTTTCAGTGGGCCGTGTCGCATCCCGACTTCATGGACGGCATCGTGCCGTGGTGCGGCACCGCCAAGACCTATCCGCACGGCGTCGTCCGTCTGGAAAGCGCCATTCGCGCGCTCACCGCCGACCCGGCGTTTGCCGCCGGGCGCTACACGTCGCCGCCGAAGAAGGGCATGGAGGCGTGGTCCGCGCACTGGGCCGCGTGGGTGTGGTCGCAGGAATGGTGGCGCCGCGAGTTGTTCAAGCCGCAATCGGCCACGGTGGAAGAGGCGCTGGCCGCGCGCATGGTCCGCGATGCCGTGCGCGACCCGAACAATCTGATCCTGCACGCCCGCACGTGGCAGAGGCACGACGTCGGCGACACGCCGGGGTTTGGCGGCGATCACGAGAAGGCGCTGCAGTCGATCCGCGCGCGCGTGCTCTACATGCCGGGCGAGACCGACCTGTACTTCCCGATGACCGATGCGCTGTACGAGAAGGCGTTCCTGAAGAACGTGACGTTCACGCCCATCCCCAGCTTGTGGGGCCACTCGGCGGGCGGCGGGGGAAATCCGGCCGACGCCGCGTTCATCAACGACCAGATCCGCTCGTTCCTGGCGCGCTGAGCCACGCTCCCGCGTTACCCGGCCGGCGGCCCGGCCACGGCGCCAATCACGGCCAGCGTGTCTTTCGTGGCGCCCACCACCGCGCTCACCGGGATCGAGCGATCGAACGTGGCCAGCCGCCCGCCCATGCGTAGCGCCAGGGCCAGCAGATACACGTCGGTGACCTGGCGATGGCCGCGCATGTAGGACGGGCGGATTGCGGAGAGGTCGGCAAATGACGGCGTATCGTGCCAGAAGTGATGATGCCCGCTATCGCGGAACAGTCGCAGGCGCCCGACGATCGCCTCGAATCGCGTGTCCGAGCCCGCGTATCCGGGATGCGCGAGCACGCGGAGCACGCCGTTCTCGGTGATCGGACACGTGGCCCAGCCGCCCGCCCGGTGGTCGGCGAACC
>JANNEJ010000604.1:0-6163 GCA_031378585.1 Acidobacteriota bacterium
GGTGCGCGTGCAGGAGCCACCGCCGCTTGGCGCCGGCACCGAGGTGGCGTGCCGCCTCACGGACCGCAACCACGTGCTCTTTGCCGAGCCCATGTTCGTGGATTGGGCCGTCGTGCCCGAGGTCGAGAACGACGCGCAGCCAGTGAATCAGGCCGTGCTGCTGGCCGTGGCTACGATGCTGGCCGAGCGCGCCCGGGGCCATGCGCTGGCTGCCAACCGGCGCGGGGCCTACGACGACGCGCGCCGCATGCTGGACGAGGCGATTGCCGACCTGCAGGTGCTGGCGCCAGACGACGCGTCGGTGCAGCGGCTCATCGCGACGCTCGAACACGACCGCGACGAGTTCGCGGAGCCGATGAGTCCTGTGGCCATGAAGCAGAAGCACTTTGCCGCCTACAAGGTCTCGTCCTCCCGCGACCCGGAAGGCAAAGCGAAGCGGAAGGCCAAGGCGTCGTGACGGATGTTACCCGCGCAGCGGCAGGCGCGGGGCGGGCGGGGCCAGCAGCGCTATCGACGCGTCGAAGGCCAGCTTGGGCGCGTAGCCATCGCGTGCTTCGTCAAGCTGCGCCAGGATCTCTTCGGCCAGGGCCGAGGGTGCAATCACGCGCGCGTGGGCGCCCCAGCCGAGAATCCAGGTGCGCAGCGCCCAGTCGCGGCACACCTTCAGCGTGAGCCGCACGCCGCCGTCTGGCAGGGCGTCGAGCTGTTGCGACGCATGCCACGTGCGCTCGCGCACATACGGCGCCACGCGCGGCGCAAACTGAATCACGATGCGTTCGGGCTTGCCACGATTCACGCCCAGGGAATGCCCGAACGCCTCGGTGGTCAGGTCTTTCACCGGCGTGAAGGTGCGCTCCTGCAGCGCCACCTTGCGCACGCGCTCCAGCGCGAAGACCCGCACCTGGCGGTACTCGGGCACGTAGGCGGTCAGATACAGCCCGCCCTCCGCGTAGGCGATGTGGTAGGGATGCAGCTCGTAGTCCTTCTCGCGGTTGCTGTGCACCGAGAAGTAGAGCACCTTGGCCACGCGGTGATCCGACGCCGCCTCGATGAGGCGCGCCACGAACTCGTCGTGCTTGGGCGACGTGACGTTCTTTCGTGGCCCGGCTTTCACCTGCACCACGTCCGGTAGTCGCTTCAGGAACGCGCGCACGCGAGGCGACAGCGATTTCTCGACCTTCGTGATGATGGCGGTCAGCCCCGGCTCGAACGGCGTGCCGGTGAAGCTCACGAGCAGTGCGCGGCTCAGGTAGAGCGAACAGGCTTCCGTCACCGACAGGCCGGCGTCGTTCAGGGCCCGCAGCGGCATTGTCAACAGCCGCCAGAACGTGGCGCGGTCGCGCTTCTCGTCCACGAGCGGGAAACCCACTTCCTGCAGGGCCGCCAGGTCGCGCCACACGGTGCGGGTCGTCACCTTGAAGCGCGCGGCCAGGTCGGTCACCGACACGCCGGACTTCATCGAGTCGATATGCAGGATCATCTGCCAGTGGCGAATCACTTCGGCGTTACGCGGCATGCAGGGATTCTATGCCGCCGTGCGTGCGTTCCTACGCGCCGGCCGACACGCGATGCCCACCGGCAGGTCCGCGAGTTGCAGCACGCGCGCTACGTGCGCCAGGGCCACGGCGTAGCCCGCACGCCGTGCCGCGTGCGCAGCGTGATCAGCGGTTGCGTCTCGATCGGGTGCGCCGGATCGAGCACCAGGCGCCAGCGCTGCGCAATGGCGGCCAGCACCACCACGGCCTCGCTCCACGCAAAGCCCTCGCCGATGCACAGACGATTGCCGCCACCGAACGGGAAGTAGGCAAAGCGC
Organism: Acidobacteriota bacterium; assembly: GCA_031378585.1. GTDB lineage: Bacteria > Acidobacteriota > Vicinamibacteria > Vicinamibacterales > UBA2999 > CADEFD01. The sequence goes on from JANNEJ010000604.1 coordinate 1,814, forward strand.
GGTCGAGCCGGCGCGTCGTCGAGCCAGCGCGACGGATTGAAGGTGGCGGCGTCTGGCCACCAGCGCGGATCGCGGTGCACGACCCACTGGCTCATGAGCACGAGCGACTCGGCGGGAATGTCGTGGCCGTTCCAGTGGTAGTCGCGCAGCACCCGCCGGCCGATCGTCCACGCGGGCGGATAGAGGCGCATCGTTTCGGCCGCGACGGCGCGCGTGTACGGCAGACGCGACACGTCGTCGGCCGTGGGCGCGCGTCCGCCCAGCACGGTGTTGAGCTCGTCCTGCAGACGCGCCTCGATGTCGGGATGGCGCGCCAGCAGCACCCACGTCCAGCTCAGCGCGTTCGCCGTGGTTTCGTGGCCGGCGAGAAACAGCGTGATCACCTCGTCGCGCACCTGGCGATCGGTCATGCCGCCGCTGCCCTCGGCATCTTGCGCGTGCAGCAGCAGCGACAGCAGGTCGCCACGGTCGTCGCCCGAACTGCGTCGCTTCGAGATGATGCCGTACACGAGGGCATCGAGCGCCTGCTGTGCCGCGCGAAAGCGCCGCATCCTCGGCAGCGGCAGGTACACCAGCCACTCGACGAAGGGCAGCATCACCAGATCGAACATCCCCAGCAGGTCGGTGATGGCTTGCTGGACGCGGGCGGTGTCGCTGCTCGTGCCCACCTCGGCGCCAAAGAGCGTGTCGGACACGATGGTGAGGGTGAGCCGGTTCATCTCGTGTGTGAGGTCGAGCGGCTCGCCCGCGCGCCACTCGTCGCGCAAGGTTACGGCCGCACGGGACATCGCTTCGGTGTAGCCGGCGACGCGCGTCTTGTGGAAGGCCGGCTGCATCAGGCGCCGCTGACGCAGGTGCACGGCGCCTTCGCTCGTGAGCAGGCCGTCGCCGAGGGTGACGCGGGCGCGCTCCAATGCGCGGCCCTTGGCAAAGCTCGCGGCATTCGTGACGAGGACGTCTTCGATGGCGGCGGGGTCGCTCAGCAGGTAGACGCGCTGGGGACCGAGCCGGAACTCGGCCACCGGCCCCTGTGCGGCCATGTCGGTAAGGAAGGCCAGTGGATCACGCCGGAAGCGGCGCAGCGCCGACCACGACTGCAGGAACCCATCAGAAGAGGCCACGACGCAATTCTACGATCACAACGCGGGCCCGCAACGAGGGGTCGCGGGCCACGCGTGAGAGCGGGCCCGGGTCCGAGGTCGGGCCTGGGTTCGGTCAGGCCGTTAAGGCCGCACGTGAACGGTCACGGTCTGGCCGGGCGCCACGAGCACGTCGTAGCGGACGGGCGGCGCGCCTGGATACACTTCGATCTCGAGCTGATGGCGGCCCGGCTCGAGGTTCAGCCGCTGGAACACGCCGTCGTAGTCGTCGACGACGCCCGCGTAGGAGCCGTCCAGGAACACCTGCGCGTCACGCGGTGCGTCCACGATGCGCAGCGATCCATAGGCGAAGCCCTGGGGAATGGCGTAGTACCCGTAGTCGTATCCGTAGGGGTCGCTGCCGTAGTAGCCCCGTGAGCCGTAGGCGTATGCGGGACGGCCGAAGTAGCGATTCAGGCTCCAGCCCGGGCGGTAGCCGTATGGGCGGTAGCCGTAGGGCACCCTGTACGACCGCTGGCGGTACGGGTCGTTGCGATACACCCGTGGCGCCGGCACGACCACGTAGGGACGCCCGCCGTTGCGCCCATAGTTGCGGTCGCGGTCACGGCCGTAGTCACGGCCGTAGTCACGATTGCGGTCTCGGCCACCGTCGTAGTCGCGGTTGGCACCCTGGTTGCGGTTTCCGTTGCGGTTTCCGTTGCCGTTTCCGTTGCCGTTGCCGTAGCGTTGCTCCGGAGCCGCGCGACGTTGGTCGTTGCGCTGGGGGGCTTCCGCCCGGGGCACGACCGCCGCACGGTCGCCTCCGCGGTTGCCCGGGCCGCCATCAGCGCGTTGGCCTTGCCGGCCTGACTGACCTGGCTGGCCCTGTGCGCCTCCACGATTGCCGGAGTCGCGAGGACGGCGCCGCTCACCGCCAGATTGGCCTTCCCGCCGGTTGCCCGAGCCTTGGCGGCCGTCTTGGGCCGCGGCTGGCAGCGCCGAGAGGGCGAGGCTGGCAATGAGCGCGACGACGGTAGTGACTCTTGTGGTGGACATGATGGGTGCCTCCCCTATCCCTACAGCAAGGCGTCTGCCAATCCTCTGCGGAGACGCGCCCGGTCGTGCCCGGCCGGAATCCCTGAAGTTTTGCGGAATCCCGGCCGCCGTGCCCGTCAGACCCCGCGGCCCCGCGTGCCGGAGGGTCTGCGCCTGCACTGAACAGGTGACAGCCCAAGGCACGTGCCGCAGCGGTACCCATGCGGCCGTGTTGACGGTGGTATTACGCAGCGGTTCGCTTCACCTGGTACGGCTGGATCAGCACCTCCGCCGGAATGCCCAGGCCTCGGTGCAGTCGGCGAATCATGTCAATAGTCAGGGGGCGCCGGCGGTTGAGCACCTCCGCCACGCGCGCTCGGCTACCGAGCAGGGGCTCCAGGTCTCTTCTCGTCAGACCCCGGCTTTCCATGTGGTACGCGAGCGCGTCGATGGGATCAGCGGGCTCAATTGGCTCCTGTTCCGACTCGTAACGCTCAACGAGAATCGTCAGCACCTCGAGGCGGTCGCCCTTCGGCGTTCCGCGCTTGGCGCCCATCAGCTGCTCGATGGCCGTCAGCGCGGCCCGGTGGTCGGTCTTCGTCTTGATGGGACGGATGTCCATGATCAACCTCAAATGGTCTTGGCGTTGACGCGGTCGTAGTCCGCATGGGTGCCAACGAACCTGATGTAGCACACGCGGTACGGGTAGTTGATCGCAACAATGAGTCGGTACTTGTTGCCGCCGATGTTGAACACCACTCGAGTGGCACCCACTACGCTGGCGTTGGCGTACACACGCTTGATGTCTGCCGGACTCCGCCAGTCAGCACGCAGCGTGTCGTGATACCACGACCGCAGCGCCCCCTCTGCGTCAGGGTGGCGCTGCCAGAAAGAACGCAGCGTGCGTCGCGCGATGATCCGCACGCCGATAGTCTAGCGCGCTCCCATTTTGGGATCAAGGGTGAGGGCCGGCCGTGTTCGGCCAGGGCCTCGGGGGTGGGGCTACGCCTGGTACGACGCCTTGCCGCCCACTACCGTGCGCACGATCTCGATGTCCTTGATCTTCTCCACGTTCACCGTGTGCGGGTCGTCGGCCAGCACCACGTAGTCGGCCAGCTTGCCGGCCGTGATCGAGCCCTTGATGGCTTCTTCGCCCGACGCCCACGCGCCGTTGTAGGTGTTCACGGCAATGGCCTCGGCCACGCTGATGCGCTGGTTGGCGCCCCAGGTCTTGCCGTCCCAGCCCTTGCGCGTCACCATCCCCTGGATGCCCATCAGGGGGGCAAACGGTCCGGGGCTGAAGTCCGACCCGGCGGCCGCCATGATGCCCGCGTCCAGCATGTCGCGATACGCCATGCAGCGCTTCATCAGCTCTTCGCCGTAGTACACGAACTTGTCGGGGTTGTAGTAGGCGTAGGTGGTGAACATCGCCGGCACCACGCCTAACGCCTTCATCCGCCTCACAAGATCCGCGGTGATGAGCGTGCAGTGCGTGATCTTCGGCCGCGCGTCGGCTCGCGGAAAGAGCTTCTGCGCGCGCTCGGCGGCCGTGAGGAAGCTGTCGATGGCGACATCGCCGTTAGCGTGCACGTTCACCTGGATGCCGGCGCGGTGCACGCGTTCCACCCAGGCGTTCAGGTCGTCCTGCGATTCGGTGACGTTGCCCTTGTAGGGCGGCGTCACGCCGGGATAGTTCACGCTGAGCGCCATGGTGCGTTCCGAGAACGAACCGTCCACGGTGTGTTCGGCGGTGGCGCCGAACTTGATCCAGTCGTCCCCGAAGCCGGTCTTGATGCCGGAGGTGATCATCGATTCGAGCACCTGGCCCTGCGCCTCGTAGCTCACGCGGTGCAGCAGCTCGCCGCGGGCGCGCACGTCTTGAATGGCCGCGAGGTTGCCGCCTTCGTGGTGCACGCTGGTGAGACCGTAGCGCGCGAACTGCTTCGAGATGTGGGCGATGCCGTCGCGTCCGCGCTTCTCGTTCTCGGTGGCCGTCAAGGTGGGCCGCGTGCCGATCTTACGGAAGGGGTCCATGGCGCGGTCGGTGACGCGGCCGTTGAGCTCGCCGTTGGGATCCTTGTCGTAGGTGCCGCCCATCGGGTTCGGCGTGTTCTTGGTGATGCCCGCCATCTCGAAGGCCTTGCTGTTGTAGAAATACGTGTGGCCGCCGCGATGCCGGACGATCACCGGATGATCCGATGAGACTTCATCGAGATCGTGAATGTTGATCAGGCGT
>JANNEJ010000612.1:0-1765 GCA_031378585.1 Acidobacteriota bacterium
GGACTTCCTGTTCGCGCCCGACCGCGCCAGGTCGCCGGTGAAGGCGCTGTCTGGCGGCGAGCGCAATCGCCTGCTGCTGGCACGGCTCTTCACGCGGCCCGCCAACGTGCTCGTGCTCGACGAGCCGACCAACGACCTCGACCTCGAGACGCTGGAACTGCTCGAAGCGCAGCTGGTCGACTGGCCGGGCACGCTGCTGCTCGTGAGCCACGACCGGCGGTTCCTCGACAACGTGGTCACGAGCACGATTGCCTTCGAAGGAGACGGCCAGGTGGTCGAGTATGTGGGCGGCTACGAGGACTGGCTGCGCCAGCGCCCCGCGCCCGGCACCAGCACGCGGCCCGCACCGGCGACCTCGACCGCGCCCGCCCCTGTCTCGGCGCCACCAGCATCGCCTGTTGCGGCAGCAGCACCGGCGGCGCCCCAGCGCAAGGCCACCAATAAGGAGAAGAAGGAGCGCGAGGAGCTGACCAAGCGCATCGAGGCGCTCGAAACGGAACAACGGACGCTCACGGCCGCGGTCGGCGCTCCGGACTTCTATAAGCGCCCAGCCGCTGAGATCTCGGCCACGATGGCCCGGCTGGACGCGGTTCCCGCCGAGCTCCTGACGGCCTACGCCCGTTGGGACGTGCTCGACGGCTTGAGGTAGTCTGGTCGGCGCTGTCATGCCGATCGTCACCCTGGTCGCCACCCTTGCCCTGCTTGCCGGTCTGCCGGCCGTGCTCGACGCGCACGGCGTGTCGGCGGCCGACCGCGTCTTCATGGAACAGGGTGGCCTGATGGCATTCCTGTATCTGGGCGCCAAGCACATGGTGACCGGCTACGACCATCTGCTCTTCCTGTTTGGCGTGATCTTCTTCCTCTACCGGATGCGCGACGTCGGCATCTACGTGACGCTCTTTGCCGTCGGTCACAGCGTGACGCTGCTCTACGGCGTGCTGAGCGGCTCGCATGTGGACGCATATCTGGTCGATGCCATCATCGGCTTCTCGGTCGTCTACAAGGCGCTCGACAACCTGGGGGCTTACCGCGCGTGGTTCGGGGTGCAGCCAGACACGAAGGCCGCGGTGTTCATCTTCGGTTTGATTCACGGCTTCGGCCTGGCCACGAAGCTGCAGGACTTTGCGCTGCCTCGGGCGGGACTCGCGCCGAAGATCGTGGCCTTCAACGCCGGCGTCGAGATCGGCCAGGTCGTGGCGCTCGCCGTGATTCTGCTGGCCATGGCCTACTGGCGCCGCACGGCCGCGTTCTCGCACCAGGCGTTTGCGGCCAACGTGGTCGTGATGGCGTGTGGCTTTGCGCTGATGGGCTACCAGCTCACCGGCTACTTCGTGTCGTAAACGCCGCAACCCTGTGCCCCATTCCATGCCGACGCCTCCGTCCATGCCGCCTCTCACCGCTGCCGAACTGCCGTCGCGCGCGCGGCTGATCCGCGCCACGCTGCTGGCCGCGGGCCTGGCCGCCGTAGTGCTCGTGACCGTGATCCTGCCGGCCGAGTACGGCATCGACCCCACGGGCATCGGGCGCGCCACTGGGCTCTACCGTGCGCCTGAGGCCGCCGCCGAGCCGCTGCCAACGAGCGCCGCGGGGGCAGACGGCGCCCCGGCCACGGCCGGTTCGCTCTTCAAGAGCCCCACGCCCTATCGCACCGACGAGATGTCGGTCACGCTCGGCGCCGGCGAAGGTGCCGAGATCAAGGCGCAGATGGCCGCGGGCGAGCGCCTGGTGTTCTCGTGGACGTCGTCGGGCGGCGGCGTGGACGTGG
>JANNEJ010000619.1:0-6929 GCA_031378585.1 Acidobacteriota bacterium
CGGCCATCAAGTCGGTGTTCGTGGGCTTCTCGAACGAGTTCGGGGCATTCGAGAGCGGCGCCACGGCGGCGCTGTTCGGGCCGGTGGCGTCGGTGGTGGGCGGCGGCATCGGCGTGATTGCGGTGGTGGCCGGCATCAGCAAGGCGTGGCCCGAGCTGTGGCGGCTGGGACCGCTGCACACGTTGCAACCACAAGGCGGGGCTCGGGACCCGGGCCTCGGGGCTCAGGGCTGAGAACCGGGACCTGTGACGTATATTCACCCGATGAACGCACCACGGTTCCGGGCCTTCGCCACCTCCCTTCTGCTCGTCACGCTGGCTGGCTGCGCCAGCGTTCCGCCCGAGCAGCAATTGATCCGTGATGCCGCCGAAGCGCTCGGCGGCCTGGACCGCGTGCAGGCCGCGGGCGTCGTGGTGATCGAGGGCACGGGCCGGCAGTGGAACCTGGGCCAGGATCTGCGGCCTGGTCTGGCCGATCAGACCTTCACCGTCTCCGCGTTCGAACGCGCGATCGACCTCGACACGGTACGAATGCGCACCACGCTCACGCGCACGCCCAACTTCGCCTACTTCCAGGGTCCCCAGGCGCAAACGCAAGTGCAGGGGCTGGATGGCGGCATGGCCTACAACGTGGGTGCAAACGGCACGCCCGCGCGCACCTCGGCGACCGTGGCCGCGGACCGGCGCGCCGAGCGGCTGCACCATCCGCTGGTGCTCGTGGAACTCGCGCTGCTTGCAGGCGCACGCCTGTCGCCCGTGCGCGTGAACGGTGCCGAGCGCGCCCTCGATGTGACGACCGACGCTGGTCCCATCACGCTCGTGGTGGGCGCCGATGCGCGACCCGTGCGCATCGAGTCGGCCGGCACGCACATCAATCTCGGCGACGTGCGACTCACGACCACCTTTGCCGACTACGTGGAGACCGCCGGCGGTCTACGGCTGCCGGCCCGCTTCGCCACGAAGGTGGACGACTTCACGACGGGTGAGTACCAGGTCACGTATCGCGCGGGCACCGAGAGCCTCGAGGCGCCAGTCACGGCCAAGAGCGCGGCCCTGCCGGCGCCGCCCGTCGTGAACGTGGCGGTCGATGAACTCGCCCCGGGGGTGTGGTTCCTGGCCGGTCAGTCGCATCACAGCGTGGTCGTAGCCTTCAAGGATCGCCTGGTGATGATCGAGGCGCCGCAGAGCGAGGCGCGGTCGCTGGCCGCCATCAAGGCAGCGCGCGCCCTGCGTCCGGGTACGCCGCTCACGCACCTGGTGATGTCGCACCATCACTTCGATCACTCGACCGGGTTGCGCGCCGCGATTGCCGAGGGACTCACGGTAGTCACGCACGCCGGCAACGAGGCGTTCGTGAAGGAGATCGCAGCGCGGCCCTTCACCCGCACGCCCGACGCGCTCGCCCTGGCGCCCAAGCCGGCCGTCGTCGAAGCGGTAGCCGACACGCGCACCATCACCGACGGCACGCGCTCACTCGTGCTGTATCACGTGGCCGGGAATCCCCACAGCGACACGATGCTGATGGCGTATCTGCCGAAGGAACGGCTGCTGATCGAGGTGGACGCGTTCAGCCCCGGCGGCACGTATCACCCGTATGCCGCGAACCTGCTCGGGCACGTAGAGCGGCTGAAGCTGAACGTGGATCGCATCGTGCCGCTGCACGGCGCGGTGATGCGGCTGTCGGATCTCGTGGCCGCCGCCCGACCGGCTTCGTAGGCAAGGCCGAGCGTCCGGGTCTGCCGAGCGCGCCGGCGTCAGCGCCCTTCGGCCGCGAAGTCCACCGCCCAGTAGGTGCCGTAGCGAGAGCCTGCAAGGCGCACCAGGCCGATGCCCACGCGGTCGTGCTCCTCTTCGAGCACGGCGCGGCGGTGCGGGCGGCTGTTGAGCCAACGCTTGATCTGGAGCTGCGGCGTCGCGCTCGTGCCGATCACTTCGGCAAGGCGGTGCCACGTGAAGCGAGAACCGGGGTTGACGCGAGCAAGACGATCCTGCACTGTCTGACGCTCGGGATTGACGTGATCGAAGTAATTCCGGCAGGCCATGTCGGCGGCGTGGGCCATGGCCATGCGGTCGAGCACCTCCACGCGCGTAAGCGGTGGACGGGCGGCCGAAGCCCGCGCCTGATTGAGCAGGCCCAGCATCTGGTCCTGCGCCACAGGCGCCGTCGTCCACACGCGCCCGTCGGCGCATCGTCCGTTCACCCGGTCTTCGATCGCGGCCGCTCCGGGGGTGAACCCGGCGGTGAGCCCCAGGACCGCCGCGAAGAATGCCACCCACGTCATGCTCGGTCGTCTCAGGCTAGCAGCACTCGTAGCGAATCGCGAGGGTTGGTTCGCCGCTGGCCAAGGGCCGTCAGAACTCGATGAGCAGTCCCGCCGACGGCAGCAGCGGAAACAGATCCTCGACCAGGCCGCTGACGACTCGCGTTCGCACGTTGATCGACGGACCTGCAAGGCCCACGTTGGTGCGATTCAAGGCGTTGACCACCTCGACAAACAGCGTCAGCCGGCGGGTCTTGCGCGTAAACGTGCGGTCGGCGCGTACGTCGATCCTGGAGTACCGCGGCAGCCTCTCGGAATTGCGCGCGGTGCCTATCTGGTAGATGTCGCCGTCCACGTAGTCGTAGTAACCGGGCAACGGAAAGTTCGATCCCAGCCGCGTGCGCGCCGACAGACTGGTACGCCCCGACCACCGGTAGATGCCATAGGCGTTAAGAGTGTGGCGCTGGTCGTAGTCGCCCGGGAACGTCTCGCCGGTGGCCGCGACCGTCTCGGTGTGCGTGCCCCAGGCATACGCGAGCCAGCCCGAGAGTCCGTTGGTCGACCGGCGTTCCACCGTAAGCTCGAGGCCGCGCGCGCGTCCGTCGAGCGCGTTGGCCCAGCCAGTAGGGGCCGGCACGACCACGCCGGTTCCGACCACGCGCGGCTCGGACACACCGAGGCGCAGGCGGTCGCGCTCGACCCGCCGATACCCCGACAGGTTCACACGCCACCGCTCGCCGAGCCGTTGCTCGAATCCCAGATCGAAGGCCTCGGCACGCTGCACTCCGAGGACGGTGTTGCGCGAGACGAGCGCGGCCTGGTCGAGCGTGGGTCCCTGCGTGAACCGCGCGGCACCAGACCGCACTCGGAATGCGGGCGCGATGGCCAGTTCGGCGAGCAGCCAGCCCGCGCCGGCGGTACCGCCAGCCGCGGCAAAGCGATCGGCCCGCAGGCCAGGGGTGAGGGTGAACCGGCCCCACGGGGTCCAACGGTCCTGGATCCAGAGGGCCCCGGCGCTGCCGCGCTTCGACACGTCGAAGTTGAGCACCGCCGTGGTGGCCGTGAAGCGCCGGTCCACGCGGCGCGCCGCCAGTGACTGCGCCTGGGCGCCAAGCGACAGCGCGTGAGCCGGGGTGACCGTCCAGTCGGCCGCACCGCGCCAGGTCACATCGCGGTCGGTGCCCTCTTCGCGCCGACGGCCATCGCGCACGCGGTTGTCGTAGCGCGCAAACACGCCGTAGAGCTGCTGCTGCACGACGAGCGCCGGCCGGGCCTGCCAGCGCCAGCGCAGATTCGTGAGCAGCGTCTTGCTGGCGCCGGTCTCGAGCGAGTTGACACTCGGATTCTGCTGGTCCTCGCGCAGCAGCGACCGGCCGGCCACGGCCGAGGCCCGCAGCGTCTGCGCGGGCGTCAGGTCCCAGGCCAGCTGCGCCTGCGTGTCAGTGAAGCCGAAGGCCGACGACTCGTCGCTGACCGCGCGCACGAGCCAATCCAGATAGCTCTGGCGCGCTGCCACCAGCCAGCTGCCTCGGCGCGATCGTCCGATCGGTCCCTCCGTCACCATCGTGGCCGCCGTGGCGCTGACCAGGCCCCGGGCCGCGAACCGGTCACGCGAACCGTCGCGGGTGGTGAAGGCGACCTGTGCGCCAAGGTGCGGACCGAGCATCTGCGGCCGCGCGCCGGCCAGCAGCGATACCGAGTCGAGGCCGTCGCTGTTGATGAGGGCCAGCGACGCGGTGTCGTCGAGGCCGCGAATCGTGTGAAAGAGCAACGCGCTATCCACGCCGTCAAGCGACACGCCGAGGTAGGCGGGACCCAGCGCGCGCACCGCGAAGTCGGAGCGATAGTCGTCGCCGGTGGCCACGCCCGGTAGCGTCTGCACGGCGCGAAAGGGATCGTCGGCCAGCACGCCGCGCAGGGCCATGAGATCGCGGCTGCCGAGCACCGACTGGCTGGCGATGCCGCTTTCGGCGTCGCGAAACGGACTGGCGGTGACGGTGACCGACTCGGTGTAGGTGGTGGCGCCTTCCGCGACCTGAATCGTCAGCGTGAGGCGGGCGCCAGCGGCCAGGTCCAGTTCGCGGCGCACGAGTCCATAGCCCACGACCGACACGAGCAGCGTGTGCGGGCCCGGCGGAATCGCCTCGAAACCGAAGCGCCCGGCCTGGTCCGACACCACCTGCGCGCCGGTGCCTGATAGCTGCACGAACACGTCGGCAAGCGGCACGCCGGTGCGAGCGTCGATGACGGTGCCCTCGATGCTGCCGGTACTCGTCGCGACCTGCGCCTGGGCGCCCACTCGCACCGGCGCGGCCACGGCCACGCACGTCAGGCACAGCGCCATGGTCGCGCATCGAAGCGCGGGGTGGCGATCGGTCATGACTGGCAGCACGGCGTGTGCCAGCATACCGGACGCGTCCGCGGCTCAGGGCACGGTGACTGCCACCTCGTTTGACGGCGCGCCCACGCCGCACGCGCTCTCGGCGGTGACGCGGATGTAGTAGATGCCGGCTGGCACGCCTGCCAGGCTCACCGGCAACGTCGTGGCCGCACCGACCGCCACGTTGGCCAGGTCGGCGGCGCCAGGCGCGGAGCCCACCTGCATGCGGTAGCCGGTGGCGCCAAGCGGCGGCTGCCACGTGAAGTTGGCCACGCCCCCGGCCTTGGTCACGGCCAGGCCCGCGGGCACGACCGCCTGCGCACTGCAGCCGAGCGTGACCGCCATCTCTGAGGACGGCGTGCTCACGCCGCACGCGCTTGCGGCGCGTACCCGCACGAAGTAGCTGCCGGCCACCCCGACGCCCTGATAGGTCGTGAGGTTGCCCACGACGGCGGTGCCGACGTCAGTGGCGCCACTGGCGGTGCCGGCGTCGAGCAGATACGACGTGGCTCCCGCCGAGGCCGGCCACGCCAGCGCCACGAGCAGACCGCCACTCTGCGCCAGCATACTGGCGGGCGCCGGCGGCGGCGTGGTGCACGCCGCCGCGCTCGACACCGTGACGCTGACCTGGTTCGACGGCGCGCTCCCGCCCACCGTGTTGGCCGCGCGCACCCGCACGAAGTAGGTGCCCGGCGGCACGAGGCCCTCGAGCGACGCCACGTCGCCGACATCGCCGTTAAAGAGATCGGACAGGCCCGTGGCCGAGCCGGCTTCCAGCCGGTACGACTGCGCGCCCGGTGCACGGTTCCACGCCAGGCGCAGCGTGCCGCCGTTGACGACGACGGTCAGCGCCCCTGGTACCGCCGGCAGCGCCGTCACGCTCGTAACCTGGAAGGTGGCGGTGTAGGTGGCGGTGCCGAAGGGCGTCACGACGGCGCGGCCGGGCGCCCCGGCATCCGACCAACTGGCAAACGCGTAGGTCGTGCCCGAGGCGGATTGCGATGCCGCTTCGATGGTGCGCACCATCCCCACGACACTGTCAAACGACGTGGGCGCCGTGACCGGCTGGCCGTCGAGCCGCAGTTGCAGACCACTGGGGCTCGTGGCCAGCGTGAGCCGCGCGATGCGCGGGAACACGTCGCGCTGCACGCTGTGCGTCAGCCCGGCGGGGTCGGTGACGGTGAGGTGCACGCGGTACCACACGTTGGCCGCGGTCTCGCCGGTGGTGGGCACGACGAAGCTGCCGCTCGTGACGCCGGTGGTCGTGGGCAGGAAGGGATGCGAGTGCGTGTCATGGTGGAAGTCCACGCGCCAACTGAAGGCGCTCGCGGGCAACGTGGTGGGCGTGCCGTCTGGATCGATGCCCGTGCCGGCAATCGCCACCGTCATGCCGCCCGTGTAGAGCGTGCCTGCGGCGGGCGCCGTAATCGCGGCCACGGGTGGCACGTTGGTGGTGACGGTGAGCACAGCCTCGTTGCTGAACAGGTTGCCAGCGCTGTTGGCGACGTTCACGCGGAAGCGCGCCCCGGTGTCGCTGAGTTGCGGGGACGCCAGGGTGTAGGTGGCGCCGGCGCCAGTCGCGCCTGGAATGTCGACGTTGTTGCGCTGCCAGCGATAGGAGAAGGGCGCCGTGCCGCCGGCCACCACGGTGAAGGCGGCAGACTGCCCCGGCGACACCGTGCGACTCGCCGGGTGGCTGGTGATGGTGGGCGCAACGTCGCCGTACTGCACGCGAAACACGGTGCTGCTGCCGCGCGACAGGTAGTAGAGATGGCCGTCGTTGCCGACCTTCAGGTCGACCGGCGAGTTGATGCCCGACGCGAAGTCGACCGCCGTCGGCAGCATGGGATACGCAAGGACCTGGGTCGGGTCGAAGCGCTTGATCCATCCCGCACAGAAGTCCGCGAAGAAGTAGGCGCCGGCGTAGGCGGCGGGAAACGTGGGCGTGGCCGGGTTGTAGAAGGCGCCGCCGGTGATGGCGCACTCGGGGTTGACCGCACTCGAGTAGGCGTAGCGCGGGCGCGTGAACGCGGGGTAGGTCGTGGGATTGAAGTCGCCCTCGGTCGTCGGCCAGCCGAAATTCGCGCCGGCAACACCGGGATTCACTTCCTCCCGTTGGCCGCCGCCCACGTCGTTGATGAGCATCGTGGGTGACGGTCCACCCGGGTTGAACGCAAACGTGAAGGGGTTGCGCAAGCCCACCGCCCAGATCGCCCTGTTCAGACCGGTCGGAGTGCCCGTGACACCGGGAAACGATGTGGGGTTGTCGGCGGGAATCGAGCCGTCTGC
>JANNEJ010000648.1:0-5269 GCA_031378585.1 Acidobacteriota bacterium
CCCCCCGCCCGGGGGGTGGGGGGGGGGGCCGCCACCCTCGCCCGCGGCCGGGGCGGGTGCGGGCCCCCCCCCCCCCCCCCGCGGGCGGGGGGGGGGGGCTCCCCCCTGGGGTCCCGGCCCGGCCCCCCCCCCCCCCACGCCGGATCTTCCCGTCGGCCGTGTAGTAGAACTCCGTTGCGTTGACCCAGCTCGGTCGGAAGGGGAAGACGTTCTCGACGCCGGTGAGATCCTTACCGCCGACCTCGAGCCGGCTCGACGTGCCCTGCACGACGTGCGCCGCGATCTGACCGCCCGGCCCCCACGAGGCGGCATCGACCACGCCAACGGACGTGGCAATCTGGCGCTCCTGGCCCCCCGTGGACGGCACCGCCCACACGTGACGTCCGCCGTCGCGCGTCGACACGAAGCTGATGTCGGCGTCATTGCCCGACCAGCTCGGCATCGAGTCTTCGGCAGCGTGCGACGTGAGCTGCACGAGCGCGCCGGTGGCCACCTCGATCGTCCAGATGTTGTAGCTGCTGCCGAGTGGATCGCCGCGGTCCGACGAGAAGGCGATGCGAGAACCGTCGTGCGACCAGGCCGGCTCGCGGTCATCGAAGGTGCCCGCGGTGAGCGTGCGCTGGTTGCTGCCGTCGGGGGCGATGGCCCACAGGTCGTAGCCGCCGTCGCGATACGCAAAGAACGCAATCGTGCTGCCGTCGGGCGACCACGCGGGTTGGCGCGCGTCGTTGAAGACGTCGGTAATGCGCGTAGCCGGGCCGCCGGCCGCCGGCACGACCCAGATGCTGCCCTGCAGGTCGATGGCCAGGCGGCGCCCGTCGGGCGAGACGGCCACCGACATCGAGGTGCCCTCGCTCACCGGCACGTCCACGACTGCAGCCGGTGCCGGGGCGCGCCCCGCGGAACGCGGCGCGCGGGAGGGCGCAGGTGGCGCCTGCGAACCCACGGTGGCGCCGAGCAGTCCCGAGACCGCAACGGCAAGAACGACAAGTGGAAGGTGTCTCATGGTCGGGCGTAGGCTACGGGCCCCGACCCTGTGAGTCAAGGCGGACGGCGGTGCGGGACGGCGGTGCCGACTACAATTGCTGGCGCCCCGTGTCTGCACCTGCGTCCCGTTCCACCTCCAGCACCCGCGTCCGGCTCCTTGGCGTGGCCTCCGCCCTCATCGGCGCGGCCTTGCTCGTCGTGACGGTTCGGCGGGTCGGGTGGAGCGAGATCCAGCACGGCGTGGGGGCCGTCGGCGGCTGGTTCGGGGTCGTGGTTCTGCTCGGTGGCGCGCGGTTCTTCGCCCGTGCCAAGTCGTGGGTCCTGTGCGCCAACCAGATTGGCGCGCGCGGGCTCACGTCGGCAGATGCCCTCGGGGCCGTGCTGGCTGGCGACGCCGTCGGGAATCTCACTCCGCTCGGCCTGCTCGCCTCGGAACCCACGAAGGTGCTGATGGTCCGGCGCACGCTGGCGACTGGCCCCGCGCTCACGTCGGTGGCGCTCGACAACGGCTTCTATACGGTGTCGGTGCTGCTGATGATCGCGTCCGGCGCCTGGGCGCTCGTGCGCCATGTGTCGCTCGACGCTACCCTCCGGCTGGTCGCCGAAGGTGTGCTCGCGTCGGTGTTCGTTGCCGCCGCCATCGGCGTGTGGACGGCGCTGCGCCGGCCCGCCATTTTGTCGCGTCTGGCGCAGTTGACGGCTCGGCTCACCGGGCGCGAGGCCCGCTCGCCCGAGGTGCTGCGCGAGGTCGAGGCGCGCTTCTACGGGGTACTCGCCTGGCCCCCGGCCGTGCTCTGGGCGGCGGCCGGCTGGCAGGCAGCGTTCCACCTGGGCGCCATCCTCGAGGTGTGGGTGATCCTGCTGGTGCTGTCGGGCGGCACGACATCGTTCGCGCAGGCGTTCGTGCTCGAGTCGGCCGGCCGGCTCATCACCGTGCTCTTCAAGGTGATTCCGTTCCGCATGGGCGTAGACGAAGCGGGCGCGGCGGTCGTCGCCACCGCGCTTGGCATTCCCGCGAGCCACGGCGTGGCGCTGGCACTGGTGCGCAAGCTGCGCATCCTCGTGTGGAACGGCGTAGGGCTGGTGGTACTGGCCCGCGCGCGCCGCTGAGCGTACAGTTTCGGCAGCTTGCGAAGATGCGGCAGACCCTGGCCACCGATCTGCCGCGGCTCAACACCGCGTTCAAGCGCGAGAAGCTGGCGCCCGTGGACCCGGCGGCCAAGACCGCTGAGCCTGCCCCGGTCACGCCACCGCGGCCCTGAAGCCTTCGGCGGCTCCCCGCCCTGCGCCGAAGGCGGTCGGCTCCTTGCCGATTCGGTGCCTGGAGTAGACATGCCTGTGTCGCCTGAGCCTTGCAACGACATCTCGGTTCTGGTGGTCGGCGCCGGGCGCGGTGCGACGGGGCTGCTACAATTCGCGCGTGCGAGTGACTCGACGCTACGTGGTGGCTGGACGCGTGCAGGGCGTGGGCTACCGGATGTTCGCAGCGGATTGTGCCAGACGCGAAGGCCTCTCGGGCCACATCGCCAACCGCGCCGACGGCGCGGTCGAGGCCGTGGTCGAGGGTGACGTAGACAGCGTCACCCGATTTGAAGCCGCACTCTGGCGCGGACCGTCGCGCGCGCGTGTCGAGACCGTGGAGGTCACTGACAACGAACCCCTCGGCCTGTCGGGCCACTTCGCGATCCGGTAGGATCGGTCCACCTTCATGGACCATTTGAAATCCAAGATTCGCCATGTGCCCGACTTCCCGAAGCCGGGCATCCTGTTCTACGACATCACGACGCTGCTGGCCGACCCGGCCGGCTTCTGCGACACGATCGACGCGCTGAGCGCGCCGCACGCGGGGCAGGGCATCGACCGCGTGGTCGGGATCGAGAGCCGCGGCTTCATCCTGGCGGCGGCCATCGCCGATCGGCTGGGCGCGGGCTTCGTGCCCATCCGCAAGCCCGGGAAGCTGCCATCGACGACGCTCGGCGAGTCGTATGCCCTCGAGTACGGCACCGACACGCTCGAGATTCACGACGACGCGCTCGGTCCCGGTCACCGCGTGCTGGTCGTGGACGACGTGCTGGCCACTGGCGGCACGGCCCGCGCGGCCGTGAACCTGGTGCAGCGCCTCGGCAGCACGTTGCACGCGGCGGCGTTCCTCATCGAGCTCGACTTCCTGAAGGGACGCGACAAGCTCGCCGACGTCACGGTATTCTCGGTGTTGCGGTACTAGCGGCCCGGACGGCCGAGGCCGAACGTCACCACGCGCCCGTAGCTCAGGGGATAGAGCACCCGCCTCCTAAGCGGGGGGTCGGCAGTTCAATTCTGCCCGGGCGCACCACTCTTGGAGCGTTCGCGTTGCCAACGGGATGTGCAACGCGGAGCGCCGCTCGTTCGACCGACCCAAAGGACTGCAACCATGACGCACCGCTCACGCTTCGGCCCGCTCGTCGCGATGGTGCTCGCGTCTGCCGTGCTGCTGCAAGGTCAAGGCGTCGCGCCGTTTCAAGACGACTTTCCTGCAGAAGAGTTCGTCGCGCGGCGCAATCGGGTGCTCGACGCGATCGGCCCGCAAGCCATCGCGCTCATCCAGGGGGCTTCCGGCGTGGACGGCTTCAAAATGTTCCGGCAGTCCAACGAGTTCTACTACCTGAGCGGGCTCGAGAGCCCGCACGCGTACCTGGTGCTCGACGGCCGGACGCGCCGCTCGACCCTGTATCTCTCGCATCGCAACGAGGCGAGTGAGCGCAGCACCGGCACGGTGTGGTCGGCCGAAGACCACGCCGATGTCAAGCGACTCACGGGCGTGGATGACGTCGCCCCCGTGGAACTACTTTCTCGTCAGACGTTCGGGACCATGCTGCGGGCACCGCGGCCCGTCCTCTATGTGCCGTTCAGCCCCGCCGAGGGCGAGGCGCAAAGCCGCGACGAACTCCTCGCGCACCAGGCCGGTGTGGCCGCCGATCCGTGGGACGGGCGGCCGTCACGGGAGGCGCACTTCCTCCGCTTGCTCGACGAGCGGTATCCCTCGCTCGAGCGTCGCAATCTGACGCCGGTGCTCGACACGCTCAGGAGCACCAAGAGCCCGCGCGAGATCGCGCTCATCCGCCAGGCCTCGGTGCTGGCCGGACTCGGACTGCTCGAGGCCATGAAGAGCACGCGTCCAGGCGTGTTCGAGTACCAGGTGGCAGCCGCCGCGCGCTTCACGTTCCTGGTCAGCGGCGCGAGATTCGAGGGCTACAACCCGATCGCCGGCGGCGGCACCAACGCCTGGATGGGCCACTACTCCCGCAACCTCGATCGGCTGAAGGACGGAGACCTGGTGCTGATGGACTACGCGCCAGACCTCAGGTACTACACGAGTGACGTCACCCGCATGTGGCCGGTCAACGGCACCTACACCGACGCGCAGCGCACGCTCGTGACCTTCATTCTCGAATACCGGACGGCCTTCTTCCGCCACATCAGGCCGGGCGTGACGCCGGAAGACGTGCTGGTCCTTGCGCGGCGCGACATGGAGCCGGTACTGGCCCGCACGCGGTTTGCCAACGAGAGTCATCGCAAGGCCGCCGAAGAGATGCTGACGTTTCGCGGGCATCTGCAGCATCCGGTGGGCATGACGGTGCACGACCCCGGCGTGATCTGGGGCCAGCCGTTCCGCGAGGGCATGGTCTTCACGGTTGACCCGATGATGTGGATCCCGGACGAAAAGCTCTACGTCAGGATGGAGGACACGATCGCCGTCACGAAAGACGGCATCGAGAACTTCACGGCGTCGCTTGCAAGCACGCCGCAGGAGATCGAGACGGTCATCACGCAAGACGGGCTGCTGACTCGAGTCGCGCGCGTGCCGTGATCGCAGCGGCTGCACCAACCACGGACTGTGCATGAGTGAGCAGGAGCACCGCGAGCGTCTGCTGGACAGCTCGCTTACGGCGACCTCGTTCGCCCCGGACGCCTCCAGCGGGGCGTTGCCGGCGCGCGCGACGATCATCGTTGTCGGCGGCGGGATCGTGGGCGCCTCGACCGCGATGCACCTGGCTGAAGCCGGCGAGACTGACGTGCTGCTCCTGGAGCGCGCGCACATCGCCGCGGGCACCTCGTGGCACGCGGCGGGATTGCTGGCGCGCGTGCGAGGCTCGCACGCGATGACCGAGCTGGCCAGCTACGGGGTGGATCGCTACGGGCAGCTGGAAGCACAGACCGGCATCCCAATCGGCTTCAACCCCAATGGCTCACTGACGCTCGCTCGCCAGCCTGGGCGCGTGGACGAGCTGCGAGCCGCGGCGGC
>JANNEJ010000652.1:0-1916 GCA_031378585.1 Acidobacteriota bacterium
CGGCGAGGCAGGCGAGAGCCGCCCTTCGCGGTGTGCTGTTCTAGCCGCTAGCCGCTAGAACCCAGCCGCCGTTCGGCTAGAAGCTCATGCGGAACATGAGCTGTGTCAGACGCATGAAGCCGCGCTGCGACGTGATGCGACCGAAAGCGGCGGATCCAAACGTCGTGTTCACGGTGTTGAGCTTCACCGTGTTGGTCACGTTCAGCACTTCGAGACGAAGCTGGCCACGGGCCCTGCCGACCAGCCTGACCTCTTTCGCCGCCACGAAGTCCCAGTTGTTGCGGTGCGGCGTTCGCACGCTGCCGAGCGTGCGCGGGTTGTTGCCCAAGGTGAATGCCGCCGGCTGCGAGAACCCAGCCGCGTTCAACCACAGGCCGGGATTCGCACCGGTATAGAACAGACGGTCCTCGCGGCTGCCGTCCGTCGCAGCATCGGCACCGGTGGTGTTGGGACGCTGCACCAGGAAGAAGGCCTGGGTCAGGCCATTGGTGTTGTTCGAGAGCGAGATCGGGAAGCCGCTCTCGAACGCGATGATCGAGGACATCGTCCAGTCACCGAGCAGGTGCTTGCCGATGCCCGACTGCAGCCACCGCTTGCCCTCACCGAAGGGCAGTTGCACCACCGGAGAAATCACCAGCTTGTGCGGCACGTCGAGCAGGCCCAGCGCGTACTCGGCATCGATGTCGTAGGCGTTCTGAGCGTTGCCATTGGTGGCGGCGTACGAGTTCCCCTCACCGAACTGGTTGTCCTTCAGGCGCGAGTAGGTGTAGTTGATGCGACCGCCCCACCCGTTGCTCACGCGCTTCTCGAACTTCAGAATCCCCGCGTGATACTGGTTCCGGCCTTGGGTGTTCTGGCGCATCAGGATGTTGCCGAACTGCGGGAAAGGCCGCAGGCTCTGCGCGCGCGAGATAGTGGAGCTCGTCACGTTGAAGCCCTGGCCGGCCGGCAAGCCGAAGAAGGGATTCGGCACCTGGTCGTTCAGGGTGGCGCCACGCGCCAGCTCAGCGACCGGCAGCTGGTTGATGTTCAGGGTGCCGTCGTTCGAACCGCCCAGGCCCAGATTGCGGCCCGTCGCGCCCGAGTACTCGATGCCCACCGCGATGTTGCCGGGCAGCTCGCGGTTGAGGTCAAGCGAGTACTGCTGCACGTAGGGTGCCCCCTTGTCCTGATCGATGAACTCGATGTTGCGACCCACGCCCTCGAGCGCCCCGAGGGAATTGCCGCGCGGCTGCGTGACGCCGGCCGGGAACGGGTTCGTCAGCGAGGTCGTCGGCACGAACTGGCCCTGCTGGATGAACGTGTCCTGGCTGTAGCCGACCTGACCGTAGTTGGTCGCGCCGACGAACTGGTAGTTCCAGGGCGCCCAGTAGACGCCGTAGCCGCCGCGCACGACCGTCTTCGGATTGGCGGAGTAAACGATGCCGATGCGCGGCGAAAACTTCGCGCCCGGCTGGTTGCCCTGCTGGGTCTTGTTGCCGTTCACGCCGGCATACATCAGGCCGCCGCGCACGGCGCTGCCGTTGACCACGACGTTGCCCAGCGCGCCGCCGGGGTTGAGCGTGCGGTCGAAGCCCACCGTGAAGCGGTCTTCTACTTCGCGCAGGCCGTCCTCGTGCTCGATCCGCAGGCCGCCGTTGATGGTCAGCTTGGGACCGACGCGGAAGTCGTCCTGCAGGTAGGCGCCGTAGTAGCGCGTGAAGTAGTTGGCCGGTTCCGACACCAGAATGCGGCTCTGGTTGCCGGGGTCGCCCGAGGGCGTACCCAGCAGGAGGCTGGCCAGCGCGTTGCCCGACGGGGTCGCGCCGTTCACGCCGTTGGCGTTCGGATTCGCGGAGGTGAAGCGCCGGTCGAACTCGAACACGCCCGCGCCGCCGGAGAACGATTGGGTGTCGATGCCGAGCGTGCGGAAGTCG
>JANNEJ010000653.1:0-1522 GCA_031378585.1 Acidobacteriota bacterium
ATCACGTCGCCTGCTCAGCGGTTCAGGCCAGTCGTACCGCCCGGGGCGAGCGCGGCGGCCTGGCGCCGTTGCGGGCGCTGGTGGTCAGCCATCGCACGGCGGGCCTCGAGGGGCTGCGGCAACTCGCCGTGGACTGCGAGCGCGTCATGGCGCTGCACGCCGGCCTCACCGCCGCCGGCGTCGCGTCGGTCGTGCTCACCACCTGCAATCGCACCGAGATCTACTGGCACGCGGGCAACCCGAATGACAGCGAGACCGTGCAGGGGATGTTCGCCGACGCTGTCGGCGCGCCGCGCTCCTGGCTCGCCGACGCCACCCTGTCGCTGGCGGGCGAAGCCGCCGCCGAGCACCTGTTTCGCGTGTGCGCCGGTCTGGAATCACTGGTGCTGGGCGAAGCCGAAATCCTGGGGCAGGTGCGGGGCGCGCTCGACGCCTGCACCGGCGCCGGGCCGTTCCTGCACGGTGTGGTGCGCGCCGCCATCCGCGCCGGCCGCATGGCCCGGGCCGAGACGGCCATCGGTGTGGGGGCGCAGTCGGTGGCATCGGCCGCCGTGCAGATACTGGCCAAGACCCTCGCCCTGCCGGCCGCGCGTGTCGTCGTCGTCGGCGCCGGTGACACGGGTTTGAAAGCCGCTCGCCACCTGCGGTCGCTCGGGGTGGGCGAGCTCGTGGTCGTCAATCGCACGCTGGCGCGCGCCGAGCAGCTGGGGCACGCGGTGGGCGCGCAGGCCGTCGGCCTCGACGGCCTGCCGAGCGAGTTGTGCCGCGCCGATGCGGTGGTGTGCGCCGTGGCCACCCCCACGCCGCTCATCCTGACTGGCGATCTGCGGGCGGCTGCGGCCGCCCGTCGGAGCCGTCCACTCGTGATCGTGGATCTCTGCATGCCGCCAGCCGTGGAAACCGGCGACGCGCCGGGGGTGACGCAAATCATCACCTTGCGGCTGGTGGATTCCCTGCCCGCCAGCCGCCGCCCGGAGTGGGAAGCCCTGCTCAAAATCGAGGACAACCGGGAGCGGCGCAAGCGATTGGAATCCTATCTGGATCGCGGCCTGGGCGAATGCTGGCTGCGGCAACCCGCCCTCGCGGAACTGACGGAAGGCGCGCTGCGGTTCTTTGACGGAGAGCGGTATGGGTTGGTCGCCTGGGTGGTGATGCCAAATCATGTGCATCTGCTGGTGGACGTGTGGGACGTGCCGTTGTCGGACCTGGTGAAAAGCTGGAAGGATTTTGTGGCGAGGAAAGCGAACAAGTTGTTGCAGCGCCAAGGCCCGTTCTGGGAGCGGGAGTATTTGGATACGGTGATCGAGGATGAGGAGCATCGGCAGACGGCGGTGCGTTACATCGAGAACAATCCGACGACAGCCAAACTTGTGCTGGACCCGAAGGAATGGCGGTGGAGCAGCGCGCGGTGGCGGGATGAACATGGGGTGTTGAAATATGCTAAGGCGGAAAGCCGGTCACAGACCGGCGCTCCTCTGGCGGAAGGAGCGCCGGCTTCCAGCCGGCTTAAATCGTGAAAATA
>JANNEJ010000621.1:0-3587 GCA_031378585.1 Acidobacteriota bacterium
CCAGCCACGGGCTGACTCGAGCAGTCGGCGCGCGTCGACCGTGCGCTGTTGACTCCGCCAGAGGCGCGCGAGGCTCATCGCGGACCGCAGTTCGAACGACCGCGCCGACTGTTGACGAGCCACGGCGATCGCCTCGTGGAAACAGGCCTCTGCCACGTCGCTTTCGTGCCGCATCAGGCGCAGCTCTCCTTCGAGGCGGTGGAGTTCGGCCCTCGTGAATGCCTGTCCGCTGCGCCGCGCTTCCGCCAGCCCTTCGGCCACGGCGGCGAGTCCTTCGTCCGACGAACCGGCCCCGCGCAATACGTCTCCAAGCAGCCCGTAGCAGTACGGCAGCAGGAACCGCGTGGCCTTCATGCCGCCGAGGCCCTTGCGGATCTCGGCCAGACCCGGCTCGACGTCACCTCCCGCCGCGATTGCCCACCCGTGCACGACCTCACTCAGGGAGAGAAAGAACGCGAGCCCCTGTTCGCTCGTCAGGGCAATGGCCTCGCGGGCGAGCCTCCGGGCGTTGGATGCGTCGCCGCGCAACTGGTGCACCATCGCCGCGTAGAACCGTGCCTGCGCCACGCTGAACGGATGCGCCACTTCTTGCGCCAGATCGAGCGCCTCCTGGCTTCGGGCGAGCGCCTGGTCCGGATGGCCGAGCGCCCAGAGCGCGACGCCTGAAAACGCCAGACCGCACACGCCTGGATCGTGCCCATAGGCACTGGCGCTAGACCCGTAGGTCTTCCGGTCGTACAGCGCCAGGCCCTCGTCGAGACACGCGCGAGCCGTCACGAGTTCGCCCTCGGCGACCAGGGCCGTCCAACGCGCGTGGCGCGCCTGCAATCGCCACAGCGGATCGTCCGCCCGCTCGGCCAGCACCTCGAGGTGATCCTGAATCGCATCGGCTTCGGGCTTCGCCCCGCGCGTGTAGTAGAAGTCCCTGAGTCCGTGCAGCACGGGAAAGAGCTTCGCGGAGTCGTCCACGCGCTGGCAGAGCTCCCGCGCGCGCGCAAACACCTCCTCGACTTCCGCCGCCGAGAAGCCCTTCGACACGATCAGCGCCGACCCGAGCAGCATCCGCACGTCCAGCTCTCGCGCGTCCCGCATGCGCGTGTCCGGCAGCCCCTCGAGCAGCGCGAGCGCACGGCGCGAGAGCACGATCGTCTCCTCGTGCGCGAACACCCGCTCGGCGCGCCGGGCCGCCACCAGAAAGTGCTCGATGGCACTCGCCGGGTCGCGGGCGGACTCGAACAGCAGCGCCAGCTCGGAGGCAATCTCCCCGCGTGCCTCGCCGTAGTGGGCCACGAGGGCGCCGGCCACCGCGGCGGAGAGCGCCGTCCGTCGAGTCGGGGCAACGGATCCGTACAAGACGTTCTGATAGAGCGCGTGCACGAAGCGGTATCGCACCGACACCGTGCGGTCCGGCAGATCGCGCTCGCCCATCCGCACGACGAGCGCGTGCATGCGTTCGAGCTCTTCCAGCCGCTCTTCGACGTGCGCCGCATCCAGCCCGCTGGCCAGGGCCACGATCGCCGAGTCGAACTCGTAGCCTTGCACGCTCGCGGCCGCCAGCAGATGCCGGTCTGACTCCGCGAGCCGGGCGAGCGCCCGCTGAATCATGCTGCGGATCGATTCCGGCAGTTCCTTCTCGATCGCTGGAATCGTGCCCGCCAGGCTCCAGGTCTCGCCCTGTTGCGCGATGACGCCGCCATCTCGCAGGTCGCGCAGCAGGCCGCTGATGAAGAGCGGGCTGCCTTCGGTCTTTCCGTGGATGAAGGCGGTGAACTCTTCGGGCAGGCGATGACCGGGACACTCCCGCTGCAGGTAGGCGCCCACCTCCTCGTAGCTCAGAAACCCCAGCACGATCTCCCGGCAGACTCGGCGGCTCTGCAAGTCGAGTTTCACCGGGCCGAAGGGATGCTGCCCGAGCGCGAGATCGGATGGACGGTACGTGGCCACGATCAGTAGCCGCATCGACGACAGCCGTGGCCCGAGGTACGCCAGGAGGTCCACGGTCGAGACGTCGGACCAGTGCACGTCGTCCAGGAACAGCACGAGCGGCCGGGTGCGAGCGGCCTCCTGGAGGAACGTGGTGACCTCGCGCTTGACCCGCTCCTGTGAGGCGGCGCGTGCCCCGCCGGGCGACGCCTCGTGGCTCGCATCGGTTGGCGCCACCTGCGCGTACCAGCTTGGCGCGAGGAGCTTCATCAGCCGCGCCATCTCGGCACCGCCGACGCCTCGCACCAGATCCTCGAGCGCCTCGAGCCACGGCAGATAGGCTTCGGTGCCAGCCAGGCGCTCGGAGCACCGCCCGCGGGCCACGCGGGCCACGCCTTCCGCCTCGATGTCTGCCAGCACGCCTTCAACCAGCGTCGACTTCCCGATGCCCGGCTCGCCCGCCACGCACAGCAGCAGTCCATGTCCTGCCGCCGCCGAGTCGAACCCGTCGCGAAGCGTCCTCCGCTCCTTCTCACGACCGACGTTCGTGTGTGTTGGAGCGACGGGCGGGATGCTCGCCCGCGCGACCGGAGCCGTCGTGGTCAGTTGGGTCAGCAGGGCGTCCACGTCGACGGCGGTCGGCCGCTTGTGCGGGTCCTTCTGCAGCATCTGCAGCAACACCGCCTCGAGCGTGGCGGGGATGCCTGGGGTGAGCCGCGATGGCGCCAGCACCGAGTCGTTCACGATGGCGCCAAGAACGCCAATGGGCGTGTCGCCTTCAAACGGGTGCCGGCCCGTCGTGAGTTCGTACAGGACCAGCCCGAGGGCGAATACGTCGGCCGCGCCATCGGCCGCCTCCCCGCGCGCCTGTTCCGGCGCCATGTAGCGCAGCGTGCCGAGCACCGTGCCGGCGTCGGTTCCACCCGTCACGGTTGCGTCTGCGCTCAGCGCGTCGGGCAACAGCCGCGCCAGTCCGAAGTCGAGCACCTTCACGAAACCGTCGTCACGCACCATGACGTTCTCGGGCTTGATGTCCCGGTGCACGATGCCCGCCGTATGCGCAGCGGCCAGGGCCTTGGCGATCTGGCGGCCCACGTCGACGACGGTCTCCCAGGCGACACCACCAGCCGCCAAGTCGCGCAGCGTCTGCCCCTCCACCAGCTCCATCACGATGAACCGGCCGAACTCGGACTCGCCGATTTCATGGATGGTGACGATGTGAGGGTGGTTCAGGCGAGAGACGGCGCGGGTTTCACGCTCGAAGCGATCCACCGCGGTGCGGTCCTGTGTCAGTGCCTCGTTGACGAACTTGACGGCCACGTCGCGACCGAGCCGCAGGTCACGCGCCTGATAGACCACGCCCATCCCGCCGCCGCCGAGGCGGGCGAGCACCTGGTAATGCGAGATCGTCTGGCCGTCTATCAGGTGCACTCTGCGACGTCTCCAGAATGTCGCTAGACAGGCAGAGAACGCACGCGCTTCCCACCCAGAATGGTCCCGCTCGGAAAGAGTCGCTGGCGTCCGGTCCGAGTGTTCCCGAAGTTGTCGACGAACTCGAATGCCCCCTGGCGCAGCTCGAGCACCGCCACGTCGGCCGGCGCGCCTACGTTGAGCGTGCCGCGGTCGCGAAACACGTCGAAGACGCGCGATGCGTTGACGGTGGC
>JANNEJ010000697.1:0-5311 GCA_031378585.1 Acidobacteriota bacterium
CGACACCAGGCCGTCTTTGGCCAGATCCTCGTTCACTTCCCGCTCGAGCTGCGCTTGTTCGAAGTCGGCTTCGACCGTGGCGGCCAGCGATCGCTGGCTGAGCCGCTCGGTATCCAGGCGCGCTCTCAGGCTCGCCAGATCGGCCTCCGACGCGCGCAGCTGCGTCTCGGATTCGAGCAACTGCTGCTGGAGCTGGGGATCGGCGAGTTCGAGAATGACGGTGTCGGGCGTGACCTGCGCGCCGGGTCTGAGGATGATCCGCTCGACGCGGCCCTGGGTGGCAGAGGGCAGCCAGCGCCGCGCTTCGTCGACCGGCACGAGCGTGCCAAGACCGCGGACCTGGCGCAGCATGGCGCCGCGCTTCACGGTGTCGACCCACACGGTGGCCCGTTCCACGGTCGGTGCGGCCGGCTTCAACCGCCCGAGGGCCACCGACACGAGGCCGACCACGACGGCGATCGCCACGCCTATCCAGATGCGGCGGAGTTTCTTCTGGCGCGCTACCGATGCGGGACGCTGGATGTCCATGAACTCGAGTCGCTCCTTAGACGGCCGAACCTGGTAAAAGGATGGTGTCGTGTCGGCACCGATGCAAGACCCTTACTCAAACCGCGTGCCACCGCGGGTGTCGTAGACCCTATTGAGACAACGAGCATATTAGGCCGGAAGTTCCGGTCTGTCCCGCTCGACTTGTCCGGAACTGGGACGCGCCGCCCAGCCGTGGGACGGGGAGACAAGGGGCTGGGTGCTGGGGGCTAGGGGCTGGGGCCCGACCGACACCAGAACCCCGGCGGACGAGCGTCACGCTGTCACGCTGAGGCCCGTGACCTCCCGCCAGAGGTCCGGTTCGGTCACGCCCTCAGTCGCGATAATGAGCACGCGGGGACGGACGCGGCCGGCACACGCGTCGAGCAGGGCGCGCGCGTCTTCGGACTCGGTGGCGGCAAGAAACGCGGCGAGTCCGGCAGCCCCGGACGTGCCCACCGCCAGGCTCGGGTCTCCGGGCTCTGGGTGCGCGAACAGGTGCATGGCGGCGCGGCACCAGCGATCCTCCACGGCCGTGAAGCCGTCAACCAGATCGCGGACGGCCTCGAAGGCAAGCGGCGAGACCTCGCCGCAGCGCAGACCGGCCATGATGGTGGTGAGCGGCCCGGCGATTGTCTGCGGCGTGCCGGCGCGGGCCGACGCTTGCACGCAGGCGGCCAGCGATGGCTCAACCGCCACAAGCGCGGGCCGCGTGGGGCCAAGGTGACGCGCCGACCAGCTCGCCACCGCCGCCAGCAGACCGCCCACACCCGCTTGCACGATCATCAGGTCGGGCGGGCCGTCGCCCGCCCATGCGTCGGCGGCTTCGTCCATCATGCGCGTGTAGCCCAACATGATGTCGCGAGGAATCTGCTCGTAGCCGGGCCACGACGTGTCTGACACGACGAGCGCGCCGGTCCGGACGGCATCGTCGGCGGCCAACCGCACGGCGTCGTCGTAGGTGCCGTCCACGCGGACCACCTCCGCCCCTTCCGCGCGGATTGCGTCGACGCGGGCGGCGGCAACGTCGCGGTCGAGGAACACGCGGCCGCGCAGGCCCGCGTGCCTTGCGGCCCTGGCCACCGCGCGTCCGTGGTTGCCGGCGCTGGCGCACACGAGCGTGTCTACCCCCGCGAGCTCGCCGCGCGCCGCCAGCTCGTGCACCGCAAATTCCACGCCCAGGCTCTTGAAGGCCGGCAAGTCGAATCGGCGCGTCTCGTTCTTGACCCACAAGGCGTCGAGGCCCAACCGCGCGGCCAGTCCTGGCAGCGACACGAGCGCGGTCGGCGCAACCCGCGTTGTGAAGAAGGCGCGCTGACGCGCATACTCTTGGTCGGTGAACAGCCCGGCGCCGGCGTCATGGCGGCGGGTCGCGGAGCGAAACGTGGTGGGCATGGGCGATGCTGGTGCCGGCCAGTATAGCGAGCCGGGGCGTCCGGACACTCGCAAAGCAGGTGAGATGCCGCAGGTGCAATGGAAACAGTGGCTCGTGGGGCTGGCGGCCCTTGGGCTGACGTCGTGTGGATCGTCGGCGCCACGGTTCGACGTGATCGTGCGCGGCGGGCAGCTGATCGACGGCCGCGGCTCGCCGCGGTTCCTGGCTGACGTGGGCGTAAGCGGCGACCGCATCGTGGCCCTCGGCGATCTCTCCGCGGCGACGGCTCCGACCGTGATCGACGCCACCGGACGCGTCGTCAGCCCCGGCTTCATCGACGTCCAGGGCCAGTCGGGCACGACGCTCCTGATCGACGGCAACGGCGAGAGCCACCTGCGCCAGGGCATCACGAGCGAGATCATCGGCGAGGGCGACTCCCCGGCGTTCTGGTCGGCGAAGACCGCGAGCCCCGAAGCGCTCACGCGCGCCGGCCTGTCCGTGGACTGGACCTCCTTCGACGAGTACTTCACCCGACTCACGACCCGCGGTATCGCCATCAACCTGGGCACGCTCATCCCGGCGACGCTCGTGCGCAGCGAGGTCATCGGTCTGGACAACCGTGCGCCGACACCCGACGAGCTGGCGCGCATGGAGCAGATGGTGGCTCGCGCCATGGACGACGGCGCGTTCGGACTCGCGAGCGCCCTCATCTACATGCCGGGCCCGTTTGCCACGACCGACGAGCTCATCGCGCTGGCCACGGTCGCGGGCAAGAAGCGCGGGCTCTACGTGACGCACATCCGCGGCGAGAGCTTCAACCTGTTCAACGCGCTCGACGAGGCGCTGCGCATTGGCAAGGACGGCGACCTGCCGGTCGTGATCTTTCATCTGAAGGTGGGCGCGCGCGCCAACTGGGGCCGGATGGGCGAGGCGCTTCGGAAGCTCTCGGCGGCCGCGGCCTCGGGCCAGAAGGTGTCGGCCACGATGTATCCCTACGCGGCGGGCGGCACACGCCTGTCGGCCGTGCTGCCGCTCTGGGCGCAGGAAGGCGGCACCGACGCGATGCTCACGCGTCTGGCCGACGCGGCGCAGCGGGCGCGCATCCGGAAGGAGGTCGAGACCACGACCGACGGCTGGGAGAACCTGCTGATGGCCGCGACCTTCGAGGGCGTGCAGATCGCCTCGGTGCCCGCCGAGTACGACCAGGCCGTGGTGGGGAAGCGGATCAGCGAGATTGCGGCCCTACGGAAGGCTGACCCGTGGGACGCGCTCTTTGACCTCATTACCGGCACCAAAGGACGCGCGGGCGCGCTCTTCCACATGATGAGTGAAGACGACGTGCGCATGGGCCTGTCAGCGCCCTTCGTGTCGATCGGCACCGACTCGGCGGCGATTCGCGCCGAGGGGCCACTCGCCCTGGGGCAGCCGCACCCGCGCAGCTACGGCACGTTCCCGCGTGTGCTCGGCAAGTACGTGCGCGAGGACCGCGTGATGACGCTCGAAGAGGCGGTACGGCGCATGACGAGCCTGGCTGCCGAGCAGTTCAAGATTCGCGACCGGGGCGTCGTGCGCGAAGGGGCGTACGCGGACCTGGTCGTCTGCGATCCCGCAACCGTGGCCGACCTGGCCACCTACGAGCGGCCACATCAGTACGCGCGCGGCATCGACTACGTGATCGTGAACGGCGCGGTAACGCTTACGCCGCAAGGCCTCACCGGTACGCGCGCCGGCCGGCCGCTGTACGGCCCGGGCCGCACGAGGTAGCCGCCGTGTCGCGCGTCCTTTTCCGCGGCGCCGGGGGCACGGTGGCGCTGCCGGACCCGAAGACCATCATGATCGACCGGCGCGACGGCGGCCAACTCGTGGTGCACCCGCCGCGCCGCGTATGGGACCGCACGGCCCTCGACGCGGCGGAGCTGACGCAGTGGCACTTCCTTGTGGCGGCCACGGCCGCGGCCATGCTCGAGACGTTGCCGCAACTGCGCGACGGCTGCGTGAACTATTGGGACGCGGGCAACTGGGCGCTCAACGCGGACGCGCCGCCAGCCGGCCCGAAAACCGGTCCGACGCACCGGGTGCTGCACCAGCACGTCATCGGGCGGAGCCCGCACTCGGCCGATCCCTCGTGGGCATGGGGCGAGTCGCCGTTCTATCCACAGTTCACGGATCGCTTCGCGTGGTCGGCGGGGAAGGCGCCGCTTACCCCCGCTGAGTGCGGCGTGCTCGTGGCGCGCCTGGCGCACGTGCTGCGTGACCGCTACGGCGTCGACGCCGCGCCTTCCAGCATGTGCACGCGGTGCGGCTACCCGACGCCTTCCGACGACCTCGTCGCCGGCGCCTGCCCCAACTGTCGGACGGCGCACGCGCCATGAGCGTGCCGGCGCTCGTCGTGCTCGACGTGATCGGCACGACCGTGCAGGCCGACGACGCCGTGCCCAGGGCGTTCACTGCGGCGCTGGCCGGCGAGGGCGTCGTGCTGTCGCCTGAGCAGCTGCGCGCGGTGCGCGGAGCCACCAAGCGCCTCGCGCTCGCTCAGCTCTTGGCGGGACTGAAGGACACGGAGGTGCGCGTGGAACGCGCCTACGCCCGCTTTCGCGACGAGTTGATGAGCGTCTACACCGTCGAGAGCGTCGCGCCGGTGCCGGGCGCCGCTGCGCTGATGGCGCAATGCCGCTCCGCAGGCGTGAAGGTCGCGCTCAACACCGGCTTCGATCGCGCGCTGACGGCGCACCTGCTGGCTCTACTCGGGTGGCGCGACGCGGTGGACGCAGTGGTGTGCGGCGACGACGTGGCCGCCGGACGTCCGGCGCCATATCTCATCTTCCATGCGATGGAGGCCACCGGTGTGATCGACGTCGCCACGGTGGCCAACGTCGGCGACACCGTGCTCGATCTGGGCGCGGGCGCGAATGCCGGCGTGCGCTGGAACATCGGCGTGTGGTCGGGCGCGCACGACCGCGCCACGCTGGCCGCTGGTCCGCACACGCACGTGTGCGCGTCGGTGACCGACGTGCCGGCGATTCTGGGACTTGGCTAGGCGAAAAGCTTCGCGAGCGAGAGCGCGAACCCGGGCAGCAGGGGAGTCGTCAGCGTGGCGTCTTGGGTGGCGATGAGCGGCGCCATCTTGGAGAGACCGCCACCGGGCGCTCGGCGATAGATCGTCAACGCGCGAGCCTTCGGATCCACCACCCAATATTCCCGCACGCCTCCGCGATCGAAGAGGAGCCGCTTGACCCCGAGATCGCGGCTACGGGTGCTGGGCGACAGGATCTCGACGACGAGCGCCGGAGCCCCTTGGATGTTGGGTTCGGTGAGGATCTCCAGTTGATCCGCCGCCACGAACACCAGGTCTGGCTCCACGACGTCATGGAACGAGAACACCACGTCGAAGGGCGACAGGAACACGCGGCC
>JANNEJ010000718.1:0-3523 GCA_031378585.1 Acidobacteriota bacterium
CCAGCGGCGTGGGGCCGGCGTGTTGTGTGCGGCCCGGGGGGGTGGCGGGCGGGCTCCCGCGGGGCGGGCCCGTACAAGTGCGTGTCTTTCTGGCCGCCCCGCACATGGGGGCCCACGGACGGGCCCTCGGCGACGAGGCCATTGCCCAACTCGAAGCCACGGGGCGCGTGCGACTGCTCGCGCGCGAAGGTGACGACCGGCTCTACGTGATTGCCCGAGACACGCCGTGACCCGCCGGGCTGTGCTCGCCTTCATCGGCGCGGTGCTGCTGACCGTGCTGCACACCTGGCCGCTCGCCTCGAACCCCAGCGGTCTGTCGCGACTCGACAACGCCGACACGGCGCTTACGACGTGGATCGTGTCGTGGGTGGCGCACGCGCTGCCGCGCGCGCCGCTCTCGGTGTTCGACGCGCCGATGTTCTATCCTGAGCGCCGCACGCTCGCCTATTCGGAGCCATTGCTCGTGCCGGGGGCCATGGCCATCCCGCTGCAGGAAGCGGGCCTCCCGGCCTCGACGATCTACAACCTCATCGCGATGGCCGGATTCGCCTTGAGCGCGTGGGCCATGTGGAGCCTGGTCACCGGCTGGACGGGCGATCCGGTCGCCGGCGCCGTGGCCGGTATGGCGTTTGCGTTCAATGCCCATCTGCTGACGCGCTTCGCACACTTGCAGGCGTTGCACGCCGAGTTCGTGCCGCTCGTGCTGTACGCCGTGGACCGCGTCGCGCGTGACGCGCGTCGGCGTGATGGCGTGCTGCTCGGCGTGGGCATTGCGCTCGTGGGCCTGGTGTCGATCTACCAGCTCGCGTTTGTGGCCGGCGCCACCGTGGTGGCGTTGATGGCGCGGCGATGCGACTGGCGCAGGGCGCCGTGGCGCACGCTGGCCGTGGCGCTCCTTGGCGTCGGCGTGAGCATGGCGCTGCTGGCGCCCCTACTCTGGCAATACCTGACGGTGAGTCGTGAACTCGGCGTTGTGCGGTCGCTCGAGGAAACGGCGAGATACGGCGCCACGTGGCGCGACTACCTCGCCACCGGTGGACGGCTGCACTACGCGCTGTGGAGCGCCCCGTTCTTCCCGCAGTCCGCCGTGCTCTTCCCGGGCATGGCCGTGACGCTGCTGGCGATCGCCGGACTGCGCGACTCGCGCGCTGACCGTGGCCGCGTGCGCATGTGCGTCGCCGTCGGCGTATTGGGCCTCGGCATGTCGTTTGGACCGGCGCTGCCCTTCTATGAGTGGCTGTATCACGCCGTGCCGCTGCTGCAGGCCACGCGCGTGGCCGCGCGCTGGGGCATCCTTGTGCTGACCGCGCTGGCCGTGCTCGCAGGCTTCGGTGTAGCCGCGCTGCGCGCCCGGGGCTCGGCGCGCACACGGCTGGTCGTCGCGATCGTGGCGCCGCTTGTCGTGACCATCGAGGCGTTGCGCACGCCGATGGCCTTCACGCCCACGCCGACGGTGCCCGCCATCTACCGCCAGATCGCCACATTGCCCGCCGCCGTGCTGCTGGAGATTCCGATGTTCCCGGCGCGCGCGTTCAACTTGAACGCGCCCTATCTGCTGGCACAGACCGAGCACTTCCAGCCGATGGTTGCCGGCTACAGCGGGCTGTACACCTCGGGATATGTCGATCGCCTCGCCGACCTGATGACGTTTCCGAGCGAGCGGGCCCAGGCGCGCATCCGCACGCTCGGCATCACCCACGTCGTGTTCCACCTAGCGCCCTTGCGCGCGTCGTTCCCTGAATCCGCCATCGACGCACTCGACGCCCTGCCCTGGCTGGAACGCGTCATGGCTGACGACACGGCGCGGGTGTTCCGCGTAAAGCGCGAGGCGCTCGCAGAACGCTAGAGCCGCACCGGCGCGAACCCTAGTGTCGCGTCCCGGAAATCCGGGACGCGACGCTAGGCGCCGGGTCGGCGACGGGCCGGCGTCTTCTTGGCCGGCGCCTTGGCAGGCGCCCGCGTGGCCTTCTTCGCTGGCGCGGCAGGGGCAGACGCCGCGGAGGTCGCCCGTGCAGGCGCCGGTATCGCGCCGGGCACGAGCACGCCGCCGCCGTACAGCCGGCGATAGTCTTCGGCGGTGCCGAGGATGCGCTTCACGTAGTTCTGTGTTTCGGGGAACGGAATGTCGTCGATCCATTCGTCCACCGGAAGGCCAGGACGTTCGGCCCGCCACCGCACCACGCGATGCTCGCCGGCGTTGTAGCCCGCCAGGGCGTAGGCCGCGCTGCCGAACTGCCGCATCAGGTCCCCGAAGTACTTCGTGCCAATCGAGGCGTTCACCTCGGGCTCGGTGAGCCGGCCCGTGGAAAACGGCGTGATGCCCATGCGGCGCGCAAATCCTCGGCCGGTCGCCGGCATGATCTGCATCAGCCCGATCGCGCCGGCCGACGAGCGGATGCCCGCATCGAAGGTCGATTCCTGCGCGGCGAGCGCGGCGATCAGGTACGGGTCGAGTCCCTGCTCTGCGGCGCGCGTTTCAAGCAGCGGCCAATAGTCGAGTGGAAACAGCACACGGAGGACCTCGGCCGGCAACGACTCGCCGCCGGCCGCCAGGTACTGTGGATACGCGCGCTTCATGGCGTTGATGCCGGGCCGCAACCGTCCCGCCCGATAGTGCGCGAGTGCCGCCGTGGCCTGGAGCGCCGGCGAGTCACCAAAGACACGGCGCGCAAACTGTGCTTCCGACAGCGCCAGGTCGTTCAAGCCCAACGCCAGCAGCAGGCCGATCTGCCGCTCGGTCGGCGGCGGCGCGCTCCGCGCGGCGGGACTCTCGGCCACGCTCGGCGTCACCGCGCTGCCCGCCGTGCCGAGGCGCGCCAGTGCGAGGCGACCGTAGTAGCTGTTGTGGTAGTCGGTGGCCGTCAGCATGAGACGCGCCGAGGCACCCGCGCTGTCGCCCAGCTGCTCTTTGGCTCGCGCACTCCAGTAGAGCCACGGCGGACGAAAATCGGAGCGCGGGAAACTGGCGGCGCCGGTCTCGAAGGCCTTCACCGCGGCGGCCATGTCATCGTGGCGGTACGCCCACCACCCCGCCTTCCACGCCGCGCGCTCGGCAAAGCGGCCCGCCGGAAACTGGCGCACCATCTGGGCAAACACCTCGGCCGCACTCTGATCGTCGTCACGCAGGACGTACCACGTGGCCAACCCGTTCAGCGCCTCTTCGGCGTACGGGCTCTGCGGATGGGCCGTCGCGAGCGCACGAACGGTCTGCACGTAGTCGTCGTCAGTTCCCAGGCCGCGGGCGGCCACGGCCAGGTGCAGATGGGCTTCGGCCTGATGCGGCCCAGCCGCCGCGAGCGGGCGAAGGCGGTCCACTGCCGATCGATACTGCTTCAGTTGCACGTCGGTGGCGGCCATGCGAACTGCCGCCTGATCGCGATCGCCCCCGGGCGCCGAGCCAGTAAAGACCCGCAGGTACGCTTCGCGCGCACGGGCCCAGCGTCGGGCGCCGTACAACACGTCGCCCCGCGCTTTCTCCTTCGCCATCGCATTCTCGAGCGGGGGCACTTGCGCGGAGAGGCGC
>JANNEJ010000753.1:0-4675 GCA_031378585.1 Acidobacteriota bacterium
ACGAGGGCCACGGTGTGCGTGATTATACGGGCCCGACGGTCGTGGCGTATGGCCGCGGAATCCCGGGTGAAGAACTACTCACGCCCGAGCGGTTCCGCTGCGGCAGCGCCGGCCACACGTCCAGTCGTGTCCCGTCCGGGCGGTTGAACGGGGTCGCTCCGGCAAGATGCTATGTCGGAGCGCGCCGACGTTTCCACCGAAACGCACAGACCAGGCGCCGTGGTCTACTCGACAGCACCATGGGCTGCGCCTGTGCTGTGGAAGCTGCCGGAACTGTGGACGCCTTGCCCGCGGGGCCTTCAGGCGGGCAACGCGCCCACGAGTTCCTTGGAAACCACAGAACGGTTTCCACATCTCCCATAGCCTTCGTCGTCTCGATCTGAATTGTTCGACACGATTGGACTGCGGTAGAGCACGTCGATCGCCCACGGCAGGTCGAAGCGGGTGCCGTCCCACGTCGGCAGTGTCCCGGTCACGCACGGCGCCGCGTCATGTCGCTCTGGCTGGTCGAACGGGGCGGCAGGAGCGACTTGAAGGGGCGCGCCGTCGGGCCGCAGGAAGGTCAGCACACCGTCGACCCCCCGAATGACGGCGAATCCGCCTTCGTGCACGGCGCGATGATGACGACGACACAGCAGCACGAGGTTGTCGAGGCTCGTCGCGCCTCCATCGGCCCAGTGATCTACATGATGAGCATCGCACCGGCGGGAGGTGCAGCCAGGAAAGCGACAACCGGTGTCGCGCGCCGCCAGGGCGCGGCGAATGGATGGCGGAATCGTGCGGGTCTTGCGGCCCACGTCGATCACGGCTCCGTCGGCGTCGTGACGCATGTGCACCAGTGAGGCATCGCACGACAATCGCTGAGACGTTTCCGCGGAAACGCGCCAGGCGCCGTCGCCCACTTCGAGAACGCCCTCGAAACGACCGGCCTCGGTGCCCGCGGAGTCGCGCGCTGGAACCTCGTGCGCCGGCCCCCGTGCGGGCCTGCTCGCCGGAAGCTCGCTCGCCACGGCCTCCTGCTCCACGTGCAGCACCACCTGATAGCGGTCGCCCGCGGTGCCGCGGTCGAGGTCGGCCGCGAGTGCCGCCTCTGCGAGCAGACCAAGGGCGTCGGCACGCCGCTGTCCAGGCGCCAGCTCCTCGGCCATGGCGCCGCCTGTCAGTGCACCCGCAGCCTCGCGGAACAGGCGATCGGACGCGGCCTCGAGCGCGCGTTGCACGACGGCGCCGAGTTCGGGCGTGAGCCGCCCGCGAATCACGACCATCCCGTCGTCGTCCACCCACGTGCAGAGTTCACGCCGCAGGTGCCGCACGTCCGTGTCTCGCGCTTCTTGAACGCGGTCCACACGGCGCCAGGCGCGCACGAAGCGCTCGACGTGCGCAGCGGTGCCGGCCAGCGCGAGGTCCAGAAGCGATCGCTCATTCTCGAGCGTGGCCACGCGCGTGAGCGCCCGCACCTTCGCGTACGAGACCTGCCCGCGCTGCATGGCCGCACTGATCCGAGGAAGTGCCGACAGCGCCTTGGCTACGCGCACCTTCTCGCGCGAGGCGCCGAGGTCGATGCCGGTTCGCCAGTGGAGCCAATGGGCGCATGAGAGGAAGCCGTTGTTCCAGCCCTTGCGCTCGTCGAATTCGCGCAGCAGCACCAGCAGTTCGTAGGTGGCGGCGTGAAGACGCGCGGCTAGTGCCGCAATCGTCTCGCCGAGATCGTCGGTGTCGGCTCGGCGCGCGAGCACGCCCACGTGTGGCGAGGCGTGATTGACGAGGGATTCGGAGGAAGATGCGGAGATC
This sequence comes from Acidobacteriota bacterium, assembly GCA_031378585.1. GTDB lineage: Bacteria > Acidobacteriota > Vicinamibacteria > Vicinamibacterales > UBA2999 > CADEFD01. The sequence continues at coordinate 1,792 of JANNEJ010000753.1, forward strand.
ATGTCCCATCGTAGCGTGGCAGTTTCTGCCGTCGGAGAATGGCGCTGGTGAGGCGATCGACGCGAGATCCGTCGTCGACGAAGGTGCGACAGGCGATCACCGCGCAGGCAAGCCGCACGCGTTCGCGCGCAGCTACGTACGGGCGACTGCGGACTTCGCGCTGCCCCGGCTCGAAAACGTGTCAAGAGAAAAGCGGTCGCACCGCGACGAACCCGCGGGAAATATTCGTCGGGCCGAGGCCAGGTCGCGCGCGCTACTTCTTCGCATCAGGATTCCAGTGCTGGATCAGCGTGATCGGCGCGGTTGCGAGGTCGAGGTCGGTGTTGATAAGAAACCGTCCATCTGGGGCCACGTCGTACTGACGGCCCTGCTGCGCGTCCACGCCGCCGCCAGCGATGCGCGTCGGAAAGAGCACAACCGCTGCGCCCGGGTCGAGCGTGGCGCCGGTGACACCGATCGGCGCCGCCATCATCGCGCTCGCCGGGTTGAGAAAGTACAGCTCCTTGCCGTCGCGCCGCCACACGGGATACACGCCGCCCGCCGTGGATACCTGCCATGGGCCCGCCGCGGCATCAGGGGTCGAGGCGTTGGGCGCGACGAACGACCGCACGTAGATCTCGTATCGACCCGATTCGTTCGAGTGATACGCCACCCACCGGCCGTCTGGTGAGAACACGCCGTACGCCTCGCGGAACGGCGTCTTCAGGAACACGAACGGTTTTCTCTCCCCCGTCATCGGGATCACCCAGAGATCGGACTGGCTCTCGGGGTCGTTGCTCATGTAGAGCACGAACCGGCCGTCGGCGGACCAGCTGGTCGGGGCCTTGGCCTGACTGGTGACAACGAGCGGCGCTTCCACGCCCGCGCCGCTTGCGGCCCTCTGGTAGATGTCCATCTGGCCCGTCCGGGTCGAACGAAACACGATCTGTGCCCCGTCAGGCGACCAGACCGGCACACTGTCTGCCATCGCGTCGAACGTCACCCGACTCATGCGGGCGCCATCGAACAGCCACACATCGACATTGCCGAGTACTGACCGGGACGCGGCTAGGCGGCGGCCATCGGGCGACAGGGTAGGGTCGAGGAGGTCGCGCTCTTCGGCCGCTGCCGGCGTACCGAGCACCTTGCCAGACCGGTCCACCCACGTCAGTTGTATCCGCCCAGGCGGGCCCTGCCGGTACGCCATGAGCCCGCTCGCCGACACCGAGACGCCGCTCGAAATGACTCGATCCGTCCTCCCGGTGAATCCGTCGGCCAGTGTCACGATGTCGCCAGTGAGGGCGGCCTTTGACCCGTCCAAGCGCTGGGCCACCAGGGTCTCTCCTCGCACCCACAGCAGCCAGAGACGCTCGGACGAGGCGTTGGCATGGTCAGGCGGCACTGGCAGAATCACTGCTCGAGCGCCGTTCGTCAATCGCGCCGCCGGGCTTCCGTCGAGGGCGCCCAGGTAAGTCCCGCCCGTGTCCGCCGAACCTGCAACGGAGAACACGAACTGGCGCCCGCCGGGCAGGAAATACGGAAAGGTATGGGATTGCTCCTGCGAGCCGAGTGTCGTGACCGCCGTCACTGCACCGCCGGAGGCGGACACGCGCATCAACGGTCCACTCCCGCTTGGTGCAAACAGGATGACGCCGTCGGCGTTCCACGTGCCGCCGTACGCGCCCGTCGCGGCGGCGAGGCTCTGCGCGACGCCGCCTGCGAGGTCCAGTCGCTTCAATGCTCCGCTGGCAAAGAAGCCCAGTGACCGGCCGTCGGGCGACCAGAACGGCTGGCGCGCGCCCTCGGTACCCGCGAGCGGTTCCGCCGTTGTGTCAGACAGCGAGCGCAGCCACAAACGAGAGGCGCCGTCTCCTGACGCCACGAACACGATCTGCCGGCCGTCGGGTGACAGGGCGAAGGACGCGGGATCGTCGGTGGCGGGCGTGACGATATCCACGCGCGTCTCGGGCGGTGACACCGGCGCCGCTTCGCGCAAGTGCCGCACGGCGGGAAGGGCCAGCGCGACCATCCCCACGACGGCGGCCGTCGCGACCATCCACGGGAGTCGCCCGCGCGACGATGCGGTCGCCGCCGGGGCGCTTGAGGCGGACGCTCCATCCGTGGTCGGTGACGCGGTCAACGCATCGTCGATCTCCAGCCGTGCACCCGCAGCTGAATCGAGCCGCCGCTTCCGGTCCTTCTCCAGACAGCGCCGCAACAGACGTCGAATCGCCGGGGGCGTCGCGGCCGGCAGCGTGGCCCAGTCCGGCTCTACCTTCAGCACGACGGCGATCGTGTCCGACACGGTGGCGCCCGCCAACAGGCGCTGCCCCGTCAGCATCTCGTAGAGCACCACACCAAACGCCCACACGTCGGCGCGCTTGTCCACAATCGCGCCACGCGTCTGCTCGGGCGCCATGTAGGCCGCGGTGCCGAGAATCATCCCCGCCTCAGTGCCTGCCGCGCCGTCGCCTTGGCGGAGGTGGGCCGGCGTCGTGATGGTTGGCGAGTTCATCGCTTCGGGACTCGACGCCGCGGGCGGATCCATCGCTTTGGCGAGACCGAAGTCGAGCACCTTCACCGTGCCGTCTGGTCGCACCTTGATATTGGCGGGCTTCAGATCACGGTGAACGATCCCCTGCTCGTGCGCCGCTTCGAGTGCCTCCGCAATCTGCTTCGCGATGGGCAACGCTTCATCGATCGGGATCGCGCCGCGGGCGATGCGCTGCGACAGGTCTTCGCCCTCGACCAGTTCCATTACGAGCGCGGTGATGCCCTCGCTCTTCTCCAGCCCGTAGATCTGCGCAATATTCGGATGGTTGAGGGCCGCGAGCACTTCCGCTTCGCGCTGAAATCTGGCCAGGCGATCGCGATCAGCGGCCACCGACTCCGGCAGCACCTTGAT
>JANNEJ010000754.1:0-1577 GCA_031378585.1 Acidobacteriota bacterium
TCTCCTTGACCATCCTCTTCAGCCGGTCGTTGGCGACGCGTCGCACCGTGCGCACGTGGTTGCGGCCTTCTTCGGCGCACTTGTGCACGTGCTTCGAGAGTTCCTTGCGGCGCTCTTCGGTCAGAGAAGGAATCGGGATCCGAATGACCTTGCCGTCACTGGCCGGGTTGAGCCCGAGGCCGGACATCCGGATGGCCTTCTCAATGGTTCCGATCGTGCCTGGGTCAAATGGCTGGGCCAGGATGAGCGAGGGCTCCGGGATCGACATGGCCGCCACTTGATTGAGTGGCATCTTCGCGCCGTAGGCCTCGACCATGATGCTCTCGAGCAGAGCTGTGCTCGCGCGGCCCGTGCGCACACCCGACATCTCGCGCCGTACGTGGTCAATCTGACTGTCCATGCGCTTTTTGGCTTCGGCGTAGAGTTCCTTGAGATCGTTGACGTCCATGTCGTTAGCCCGTGACGGTGGTGCCCACGGGCTCACCGGCCACTACGCGCCGGACGTTGCCCGGCGTGCGGAGGTTGAAAACCACGATGGGAAGTTTGTTGTCCATGCACAGCGAGATCGCGGTGGCGTCCATCACCTGCAGCCGATCCTGCAGTACCTGCAGGTACGAGATCCGCTCGTACCTGGTCGCGGTCGGATCCTTCACCGGATCGGCCGTGTAGATGCCGTCAACCTTCGTGGCTTTGAGAATGACTTCGGCCTTGACTTCCATGGCCCGCAACGCCGCGGCGGTGTCGGTCGTGAAGTACGGATTCCCGGTGCCCGCGGCAAACACGACGACGCGGCCCTTTTCGAGGTGGCGAATAGCCCGGCGCCGGATGAACGGCTCGGCGACCGCACGCATTTCGATGGCTGAGAGCACCCGGGTCGCAACACCCTGCTGCTCGAGCGCGTCCTGCAGGGCCAGTGCGTTGATCACCGTGGCCAGCATGCCCATGTAGTCGGCCGTGGAGCGGTCCATGCCTTTGGCGCTCGCAGCCACCCCCCGGAAGATATTGCCCCCGCCAATCACGATGGCGATCTGCACACCGGCGGCCTGCAGGTCGGCCACCTCCGACGCGATGCGAGCGGCGACATCAGGGTCGATGCCGTATTGACTGTCGCCCATCAGCGCTTCGCCGGACAACTTGAGCAGCACGCGCGTGTAATGCATGGCGGGCGAAGGGGCAGTAGCAGGCAACGTCATCAGGCGGGCATTATAGGTCAGACAGGCGCGGCCCCGGAGCGAACCGGCGCCGCGCCAGACTACACGGCAGTCTCGCCCAGCTTGAAGCGCACGAACCGCGACACGGTGATGTTCTCACCGGTCTTTGCGGTGGCCGCCTGCAGCATCTGCTCAATCGTCACGCCGGGATCGCGCACCGACGGCTTCCAGGCCCTCGTGAGGGAGATCGCCATGCATGTGGCCGCCGCCGATCCTCGCTTCGTGAGTCGCGACCAGGTGCCCGGGGCCGAGCTCGAGAAGGAAAAGGACATCTACCGCGGTCAGTTCGCAGACTCCGGCAAGCCGGCGCCAGTGATCGAGAAGATCGTCGAAGGCAAGCTGGGCAGCTTCTTCGCGCAGGTCTGT
>JANNEJ010000762.1:0-1504 GCA_031378585.1 Acidobacteriota bacterium
GCGCCTCGTACCTTGAAGGCGCCCATCGGCTGCAGGTTCTCACACTTGATGAAGAACGGATGCGCCGCCCCGGGACCGGGCCACGGCAGCGCCATCGTCGGCGTGTGCATCGCGGTGCCACGCACGCGTTCAGCCGCCGCGCGGATGTCGTCGAGGGTCACCAGGGGCGTCGTCGCGGCCATCACTGCTTCCTCACCTGCGCGAACTGGTCGCCGTCGTTGTAGGGCGGCAGCTGGGGCGTCGCCGCAATGCGCCACGCCAGCGCGGCCAGCAGCTTCATGTCGTTTGCGGCGCCGCTGAAGTCCCACGACGGATCGAACTGGTCGGACGGCTGGTGATAGTCCTGGTCGTTGAAGGCGGCCTGCCGCGCTTTGAGCGCCGTGGCATTGGGGCCCTCGAACTGTTCGGGCTCGGTCAGCGAGAGCGCCGGCACGCCGGCCTTCGCGAGCGGGAAGTGATCGGACCTGAAGAAGTAGCCGCGCTCGGGATGCGCGTCCACGCCGACGGCTCGCCCACGCTCGGCGGCAATCGTTGCCAGCGCCTGCCCAAGCGACGAACGGTCGGAGCCGAGCAGGGCAATGTCCGTGGTCGGGCCGAGGGGGTTGGCCTCGTCGATGTTGATGTTGGCCACAAACTGCGCCATCGGCAGGGGCGGATGCGCAGCGAAGTACTCGCTGCCGAGCAGGCCCGATTCCTCGGCCGTCGTGAACACGAAATACATCGAGCGGGCCGGCTTGGCCGCCGCCCGCGCCATGGCCTGAGCGATGGTGAGCACGGCCCCGACACCGGACGCGTTGTCGTAGGCGCCGTTGAAGATGCGGTCCAGATCCGGCGCCTCGCCGGGAGCAGCGGCCTTCGTGCCGAAGTGGTCCCAGTGTGAGGTAAACGCGACCGCCTGCTGCTCGTTGGCGCCCTTGAGCACGCCAATCACGTTCGGCGACGTGCGCCGGACGGCACGCTGGGTGAGCGAGGCCGTGGCCGACACCGCCAGTCGCTTCGCGGTGAAGCCGCGCGTCGAGGCCGCAGCGCGCAGCGCGTCGAGATCCTGTCCCCCGCGCTTGGCAAGATCGACAGCGGCGGCGTTGGCCATCCACGCTTTCACGCCGAGCGCTGGCGCGCCCGGCGCCGGCGGCAGTGAGTACTGGGTGCCGGTCCACGACGACTGCACGACTTGCCAGGGATACGTGGCTGACGCGTCGGTGTGGATCAGCAAGGCGCCTGCGGCGCCCTGCCGGGCCGCCTCCTCGAACTTGTACGTCCAGCGGCCGTAGTAGGTCAGCGCCGGTCCCCCAAACAGAGCCGGCTCGTCGGCTGGCGCCGGCGGATCGTTCACCATGATGAGCACCCACTTGCCCTTCACATCCACGCCGGCATAGTCGTTCCACTTCTGTTCCGGCGCGACGATGCCATGGCCCACGAACACGACCTCGCCGCGTACCGACACCTTCGGGTCTTCGACGCCCGAGAATGCCACCACATCGTCGCCGTATCTGTAGGTGCGTCC
>JANNEJ010000771.1:0-3008 GCA_031378585.1 Acidobacteriota bacterium
CTACGGCCACTACCGGCGATTCTACGTGCCCAACAACGCCACGCTCGTGATTGTGGGCGACGTAGAGACGGCCGACGTGCTGCGCCGCGTCGAGGCCGCGTTTGGCGCCATCGCCCCCGGCACGCCGGCGCGCCGGACCACGACCACCGAGCCGCCGCAAGAAGCCGAGCGGCGCGTGCACCTGCGTAAGCCCGGCACGACCGCCTACTGGCGGGCGGCGTTTCACGCCCCGCGTTTTGCCGACGCCGACTTCTTCCCGTTGCTGGTGCTCGACGGCGTCCTGACGGGCGCCTCGGGTCTGAACATCTGGTCGGGCGGATCGGTGCCGACGCCCCAGCGCAGCGCGCGTCTGTATCGGACGCTCGTGAACGGCGGACTCGCATCGTCGGTGGGGGGATTCCTGGCGCCCACGGCCGAGCCGTATCTGTATGCCATCAGCGCCACGGTCGCGCATGGGCAGACGCTGGCGGCCGTCGAGCGCGCCTTGCTCGACCAGTGCGATCTCGTCGTGCGTGACGGCGTCACCCCCGCGGAACTGGCGCGGGTCCGCGCCCAGCTGCGGGCGCGTTTCGTGTTCGACGGTGGCAGCGTCACCGACCTGGCGCATCAGCTCGGCTACTTCGCCACCATCGGCCGGTGGCAGGACTGGGGCGAGGTCAACACCCGCCTCGATGCCGTGACAGTCGACCAGGTCAATGGCGTGGCTGCGAAGTACCTGACGGCCGACAATCGCACGCTTGGTGTGTTCGAGCCGACGACCGGCTCAGACGGCGAGGCCCGCTGATGGCCCTGGCACCGGTGCGGCGCGTGTTGCCCAATGGGCTCACGGTGATTGCCGCCAGAAACCGACTCATCCCCGCCGTGTCGTTGGCGATCGGCGTGAACGCCGGTGCCTCGGCCGATCCCGATGGGGCCACGGGCACCGCAGCCCTGACGGCACGCGTGCTCGACAAAGGCACCGCCCGATACGACGCCGACGCCATTGCCGACGAACTCGATGGCCGCGGGGCGTCGCTATCGGTGGGTGCTGGGCGCCAGCAGATCGTCGTGAGCGCGACCTGCCTTGTGGGCGACTTGGCGGCCGTCCTGCCGGTGGCCTGCGAGGTCGCGCGCGCACCGAGCTTCCCCGAGTCGGAGGTGACGACCCGGCGTGCCGAGCTGCTCACCGCGATTCGCGAAGCAGCCGACGACCCTGGCTCCGTAGCCGTCGAGGCGCTGATGACCGCACTCTACCCAGGCGGTCATCCGCTGGGGCGGCCCTCGCGCGGATTTCCGGCCGACGTGGCCACGTTGACGCGCGAGCATCTGCACGCTTTCCACCGGAGAGCCTTCGCGCCGGCGGTCGCCACCGTAGTGATCGTGGGTGACCTCGACGCCGACGAACTCGTTGCGGCCGTCGCTACGCACATGGCCGATTGGACCGGTGAAGCCACGGTCACGACGGCTCCGGGCGCACCAAAGCCGGTGACCGCACGCGCGCTCGTCGTGCGCGCCATGCCCGACAAGTCTCAGGCCGACGTGGCCTACGGGTTCGTGGGCCTCACCCGGGGCGACGACGACTACTATGCCGCGCTCGTCATGAACAACGCGCTCGGGCAGTACGCCATGGGCGGGCGGCTCGGCGACAGCATCCGCGAACGTCAAGGGATGGCGTCTACGTGTTCAGCAGCTTGGATGCGGGATTGGCGCCAGGGCCCCTCATGGTGCGGGCGGGTGTGTCGGCCGAGAACGTCCAGCGCACCATCGACTCCATCGATGCGGAACTTCTGGCTGTTCTGGCCGAGGGGTTCACCCGCAAGGAAGTGGACGACACGAAGAAGTATCTGATCGGGTCGCTGCCGAGGCAGCTCGAGACCAATGGCGGCATCGCAGCCTTCCTGCTGTCGGCCGAGACGTTCGGGCTGGGCCTGGACCATGACGTGCGGCTGCCTGGCCGCATCGATGCCGTGACCCACGACGACGTGGCTCGCGTGGCCCGGCGGCTACTCGACCCGGCGCGCGCGGTCGTCGTGGTGGCGGGCCCGTGGACAGGACCGGCCGCATGAGCGGTCCGGCGCCCATCCGCGCGGTTTTTTTCGACGTCGACTTCACCTTGATTCATCCGGGGGCGCGTTTCCACGGCGCAGGCTACGCGGTGACCTGCGCGGAGCACGGCGTGGAGGTAGACGCCTCGCGCTTCGACGCCGCCGTCTCGTACGCGCTACCGATGCTCGACGACCTCGAGGACCCGCTGTACGACCACGACCTCTTCATCAACTACACGGCGGCAATCATCGAGCAGATGGGTGGACGCGGTGCACGCGTACGCCAGGCGGCGGCCGAGATCTACGAGGAGTGGGCGGCGAATCACCATTTCGACTTGTACGACGACGTGCACGACGTGTTGCCGGTTCTCGCGGCCAGGGGCCTCGAGCTTGGCGTGATCTCGAACTCGCACCGGTCGCTCGAGGCCTTTACTGAGCACTTCGAGCTCGACCGCTACGTGCGCACGCACGTGTCGGCGCATCCTGGCCGCTACATGAAGCCGCATCCCAGCATCTTTGCCGCGGCGCTTTCGGCGGCCGGCGTGGCTGCGCACGAAGCCGTGATGGTGGGCGACAGTTTCAAGGCCGACGTGCAAGGCGCGCTCGGCGCGGGGCTTCACGCGGTCTGGTTGCGTCGCTTTGGCGACGTGCCGTCTGGCGTGCCCGCGTCGGTGCCGGTGTTGCGTCGCCTGCACGAACTGCCGGCGGTGCTGTGGCCCGGCTCCCGGGGATTGTAGGGCCCGCTCTTCCCGAGCGGCGGTCCGACTGGTTACACTCGTCATCCGATGCCTGAACTCCGCTTTCGCGATTTGCACACCGCCGACGAGTTTCGCCAGGTGATGAACCTGGAGCAGCAGGTCTGGGGGTTCACCGACCTGAACGACATGGTCACGCTGCCGGTCTTCACGATCACCGTGAAGCGCGGAGCCATCCTGATTGGCGCCTACGACGAAGCCGACCGCATGGTAGGTTTCGTGTATTCGA
>JANNEJ010000809.1:0-2165 GCA_031378585.1 Acidobacteriota bacterium
TCTTCAAGAAGATCATCAAGGTCAAACCGCTTGACGAGTACGCCCAGATCCGCTCGGGCGACGTCGCAGCCAAACAGGGCCTGCTGGCAGATGCCAAGGCCGCCTACCAAGGGGTCGGCGAACGTCGCCGCAAGATGGGTAACATCCGGGGGGCCGCCGAGATGGCAGTGCGCCTCGGCATGGTCGACCCTGAAGACTTTGGCGCGCGTTTCACCGCAGCCAAGGCCGCACGCGACCTTGGTGACTCGGACACGGCCATTCGCGAGTTCCGGATCGTCGCGGAGTGGTTCCTCGAAGAGGCGCGCCACGATGACGCGCGGTCGGCCTACCGCGACCTCCTCGAACTCGACCCGGGCGACGACGTCGCTCGCGGTCACGTGCTCGCGGCCGACATCGCCAGCGGCGAGTTCGCGCGAGCGCTGGCGTGGGCGTCGTCGCCGTCGGAACTGCGTCAGCTCGCCACCGCCCTCGAAGGCGCGGGCCAGCAGGCCGAGGCACTGGCCGTGCTCGGCCGGGTGGCAGACATGGATGCCGGCGACGTCGATGCGCGCGTCAGGCTGGTGCGCGCCCATCTGGCCAACGGCGACATGGGCACGGCACGTCGCTACCTGACTCCCGAGGTCGTTGCCCACGACCCCACGCTCTGGATGGTCGTGGCCGAGTCCGAACTGCGGCAGGGCCACCTCGACGAGGGCCGAGCCGCCGTTGCCCATGCGCTCGCCGCCGACCCATCGCAACGTGAAGCCGCGATCGCCATGGCGTGCCGCCTTGCCGAACACGACGCCGACTCAGCGTATCCAGGCATCGAGGCGGTCGCCGATGCCGCCGTGGCCGACGGCGACTTCGCGGCGGCGGCCGCGGCCCTGCATGAATTCGTGACGCGGGTGCGCCGCCACATCGTTGCGCTGATGCGGCTGGTTGAAATCTGCGTCGATGGGGGCCTCGAGGCCACGATGTACTCGGCTCAGGCGCAGCTGGCCGATGCGTACCTCGACGCCGGCCGCGGCCTGGAGGCGCGTATCATCAGCGAAGACCTGGTTGCCCGTGAGCCGTGGGACCGCGCAAACATCGAGCGGTTCCGCCGCGCGCTGGAGATGCTGGGCGAAGCGGATCCCGACGCGGTCATTGCCGATCGGTTGAGCGGCGACAGCCCGTTCATGGCCACCGATAAGATGGATCTGAACGAGGGGGTCATCTTCGACGACCCGGTCGACCTTCCGCTCGCAGCCTCGGCAACGGAAGCCGTCGAAGTCGACCTCATGGACGCGCTCGCAGGTGCCGACGACGAGAAGCCCTCGAAGAACGGCAAGACCCGCAAGATGGTCACACCGCCCGAACCGGCGCGCAGCCCCGACGACGGACTGGCGGCAGAGCAGCTGCGCCTCGGCCTGACGTACCGCGACATGGGGATGCTTGACGACGCCATTCAGTCGCTGGAGCTGGCGGCACGGTCGTCGCGACAACGGTTCGACGCGGCGTCCACGCTGGGCAGACTGCTGGCAGAACGCAAGGATCGGGCCGGCGCGCTGACGTGGTTCGAACGAGCGGCCGAAGCCCCCGCACCCTCCGTCGAGGCTGGACGTGCCCTCCTGTATGATCTGGCTGACGTGCTCGAAGATCTCGGAGAGACGGCGCGCGCCCTGGCGGTCTTCGGCGAGCTCGACGCCGACGCGACCGGCTATCGCGACGTGCCGGCTCGCCTGGCGCGCCTGAGCCGCGTGCAGGTTCAGGGGTAGGCGCCTCGTGCGCCGGCTCGTGATTATTGCGCTGCTGGTCGAGCTGGGCCTGCTGCTGATCGTCGTGCCCTGGTCGGCATACTGGGAGCGCAACTACTTCGCACAGATGTCCCCGATCGTGAGTGCAGTCGTCACGAACAACTACATCCGGGGCGCCGTCACCGGCCTGGGAGCGGTCAATCTCTTTGCCGCGCTGGCCGACCTGGCCCTGCTCGTGCGGCGCCGTTCGACGCAGTGACTGCGCCAGCGTCATCCTTGCGGGGGCTGCGGTTGGCGCCACCGCGAGTCGGCATCGTGAGCAGCCGCCGTCGTCTGTGTGCCGCGCTGTGCCGCCCCCTCGACGCGGCGGTGGCGCTGCTCAGCGAACAAGTAGAGGCCGCAGCCACCAGCGGAGTGGAGTTCTTCCAGGTGCGGGAGCCTGACCTTGAC
>JANNEJ010000814.1:0-2392 GCA_031378585.1 Acidobacteriota bacterium
GTCGCCTCGTGGAGCTGGCCACCCGCAACGCCGAGGTGTCGGCGCGCGCTCGGGCCGCAACCGGCGGTCCGGGGCTGCAGGCGCTCGACGACCTGCAGCAGGCCCTCGCCCTGCCGGCGCTGCCCCGGCGCATCGAGTGCATCGACATCTCGACGCTCCAGGGGGCCGAGACGGTGGCGTCGCTCGTTGTGTGCGAAGACGGCAGGATGGCTAAGGGCGAATACCGGAAGTACCGGGTCTCGGAAGGGCGGGGCTCGGGGCTCGGGTCCCGGGTCCCGGGAACGGGAAGGCAAGCCGCGACTGGCAGCGTGACGACGGTATCGGATGAGCCAACAAGTGTTCTTCCCGAGTCCCGAGTCCCGAGCCCCGAGCCCCGGTTTCTCGACGACTTTGCCGCCATGGCGCAGGTCGTGCTGCGCCGGTTCTCAAAACTGGTGGCGGCCGGTGGGCCGTTCCCCGACCTGCTCGTGGTCGACGGCGGGAAGGGCCAGCTTTCCGCGGCCTACGCCGCACTCGAGCGCGTGGGGCTGTCAAATCTCGTGGCCATCGGCCTCGCAAAGCGAGACGAGCTCGTGTTCACGCGCGATGCCGACGAGCCCGTGGCGTTCCCGCGCACCGGTCCTGCGCTGTTGCTCTTGCAGCGCATCCGCGACGAAGCCCACCGCTTCGCTGTGGCGTTCCATCGGCAGTCCCGGACCAAGCGCGACATGACCTCGGAGCTTGACTCGATTCCCGGCGTCGGCCCGCGCCGGCGCCGCGCTCTGCTCACCCGTTTTGGGAGCCTGGCCGGCGTGCGGCGGGCCACCCGCGAAGATCTCGTGCCGGTTGTCGGGCAGCGATGCGCCGACGCCGTGCTGACCCATTTCGCCCGGAAGCCCACGCCGCCCTGACCAACCGCGCAGGCGATGGCCGAAGGATGCCGGGCGGTGTCGGCCTGTGGTACGCTAGTGCGCTTTGGCGGACGTGGATTTTCTTCAGATCGGGCTGCAATTGGCCGTGCTCATCGTGTCGCTGACGGTGCACGAAGCCGCGCACGCCTGGGCGGCCGACCGCCTGGGAGACTCGACCGCGCGCCTGCTCGGGCGCCTGTCGTTGAACCCACTCGCGCACATCGATCCGGTCGGCACGGTGGTCTTCCCGCTGGTGGCGCTCACGACCGGTCTACCGCTCATTGGCTGGGCCAAACCTGTGCCGGTCGACTTCAGGAATCTGCGCGCGCCACGGCGCGACTTCGCGCTGATTGCCGCCGCCGGACCAGCCAGCAATCTCCTGATGGCCCTGGCGGGCGCCGGGGTCTTCGGGCTCATGCGTGGCGGCGACGGCGACCTCGGTCTGGCGGTCTACGGCATCGGCATGTTCGTGGTGCTGAACGTGCTGCTCGCGGTGTTCAACATGTTCCCAATTCCGCCGCTCGACGGCGGCAACGTTCTGATGGGCGTGCTGCCGCCGTCGATGTCCGCGGTCATCGACCGCATTCGCCCGTACGGCATCTTCGTGCTCTACGCGCTGATGCTGTCGGGCGTGCTGTTCCAGGTGGTGCGCCCGGTGCAGTCATTCATCCTGGACTGGTTGCTGTGACGACGAAACGTGTGGTGTCGGGCATGCGCCCGACCGGACGCCTGCATCTGGGACATCTTGTCGGCGCCCTCGACAACTGGGTGGCACTGCAGGATGAGTACGACGCCTTCTATTTCGTGGCCGACTGGCACGCGCTCACGAGTCATTTTTCAGAGACGTCCGAGTTGGTGGCCAACGCCGTCGATAACGTGGCCGACTGGATTGGCTGCGGCATCGATCCGGAGCGCAGCACGATCTTCGTGCTGTCGCTCGTGCCCGAGCACGCCGAACTCTACCTGCTGCTCCAGATGGTCACGCCGATTCCGTGGCTCGAGCGGGTGCCGACATACAGAGAACTGACCGAGCAACTGGCCGACCGCGACCTGAGCAGCATCGGCTTTCTCGGGTATCCGCTCCTGCAGACCGCCGATGTCATCATCTACGACGCAAACGTCGTGCCGGTGGGCGAGGACCAGGTGCCGCACCTGGAGATGTCGCGCGAGGTGGTGCGCCGGTTCAACCACCTCTACGGTCCGGTGTTCGTGGAGCCGCAGTCAATGCTCACGCCGACGCCGCGGCTGCCCGGGATCGACAACCGGAAGATGAGCAAGAGCTACAACAACACCATCGATCTGTCCGACGACGCCGCTACGGTCGTGAAGAAGGTGCGGCAAATGTATACGGATCCGAAGCGGGTGCGGGCCGCTATTCCCGGCACCGTCGAAGGCAATCCCGTGTTCGTCTATCACGACGTGTTCAATCCCGACCGCGAGGAGGTCGCTGACCTCAAGGCGAGGTACGAGGCCGGCAAGGTCGGTGACGTCGAGGTCAAGAC
>JANNEJ010000822.1:0-3129 GCA_031378585.1 Acidobacteriota bacterium
TTGAGGCGGTCGTCTCGCCACGCCCTGGCAACCTCTCCCAGCACGTCGCCAAACGATGGCCGCCCCCACGCCGCGACCGGCGGAAAGTAGGTGCCGCCGTAGAACGGCTCCAGGGAGGGCGTCAGCCATACGCTCATCGGCCAGCCGCCGCTCCCAGTCGTGGCCTGGACAAACGCCATGTAGACGCGATCCACGTCTGGCCGCTCCTCGCGGTCGACCTTGATGCAGACGAATTCGCGGTTCATCTGTGCGCCCACGTCGGGGTGCTCGAATGACTCGTGCGCCATCACGTGACACCAGTGGCACGTAGCGTATCCGATGGACAGAAAGATCGGCTTCTGCTCCGCTCGTGCCCGCACGAACGCCTCGTCGCCCCACGGGTACCAGTTCACGGGATTCCCAGCGTGCTGACGCAGATACGGGCTCGCCTCGTGCGCCAGTCGATTCATCCGTCGATCATATGCTGCGGCCCCATTCCCTGCGATACACTCTCCGCGAAAGGCGTGTGACGTGTGACCGAGACGAGCCCGCTCCGGGGACTGCGCGTGGTAATTCTCGTCGAAGCGGACTACGACCACGTCGACCTCGACACGACGCGCGGCGCCCTCACGGACGCCGGGGCGAAGGTGCAGATCGTCGGCCCCGTTCAGGGCCAGACCTACGTGAGCCGAAACGGTCCATCCGTGGTGGCCGAGCTCGCGGCGAGCACCGTGCGTGCGGCCGACATCGACGCCGTCGTTATTCCGGGCGGCTACGCCGCCGACCGCATCCGTCTGCGGCATGCCATGGTCGAACTCGTCCGCGACGCCGTTGAGGGCGGAACGCCCGTGGCCGCCATCGATCACGGCGCGTCGGTGCTCATCAACGCCAAGGCGCTCTCGGGGCGCCTGGTCACGTGTTGGCCGTCGATCGCGGTCGACGCCAAGAACGCCGGCGCCCGCTACGTCGACCGTCCAGTCGTGGAAGACGGCTGCGTGATCACCTCGCGCAAGTCCGACGACCTGCCGTTCTTCATCGCCGCTCTCATGCGTCAGCTCCTGGCCCGACGGTCGCCGGACTGAGGCGCGCCACGCGGTGCAGCCGCACGTAGGCGGCCGTCACCTCCACCCCGTATAGCAGCAGCACCGCCGACACGTAGATCCACAGCAGAAACACTACCACCGCGGCCACCGAGCCATGCACCGTCCAGCGCGCGGGGTCGGCGGCGTAGGCCGAGAACAGCGCAAACGCCGCCCGCCAGAGCAAGCCAGTGACGATGGCGCCCGGCCACACCTCACGGAAAGACAACCGCACATTGGGCACGAACCGGTGCACCAGCGCCACACATAGAATCAGCATTGCGGTGGCCGCATAGTCGGCGCCCGTGCCTCGCATCGGCGTCATCCACGCGGTCGGTATCCCAAGCGCCCCAAACCAGCGCGCCTCGACGAGCCGCACCAGGCTGACGACCACGATCGCCGCCATGAACATGGAGGCCGCCGAGGCCATCATCAGGAACGAGAACAGCCGATGCCGCAGGAAACTGCGACGGCTTTCGGCGCCCCACGCGTGGTTGACTGCATTGGTCATCGCGTTGAACACACCGAGCGACGCATAGGCGAGCGCCAGTCCCCCGCTGACTCCGATGCCGACGCGCTCAGAGCGGAAGCTGTCGATCTGGAATGCGACGAAATCGAGCTGGCCGGGAAAATACCGCAAGACGAAGTTGACTACGTCGTCCCGCGCGGCGGGATCAGCCGTGACGGCGCCGATCATCGAGAACAACAGAAGGAAGAACGGAAACAGCGACAGCAGCGCATAGAACGCGATCGCCGCCGCGTGCGTCAACCCCTCGCTGCGATACAACTCGCCCACGCCTCGCCAGATTGCCTGCAGGACCTGGCGCACCGACGTCAGGCCTCCCCGACCGCGGCCACGCCGCGGCGTTTCAGATCCAGCGCGCTGATGCCGTGGCGGCGCATCTTGTTGTACAGCGTCGGCCGGTACAGACCCAGGATCTGCGCCGCTTCCTGTTTGTTCCAGTTCGTCCGCTCGAGCGTCTGCAGAATGGCCATCCGTTCGATTTCGGCCAAGGTGCGGTGCGCGGGAATCGTGAAGGCGTCGTCGCCGCCCGCCCGCAAGGCGTCGGGCAGATCCATCGGCTGAATCTCGGTCGTCCGTGCCACGAGCACTGCACGCTCCATGGCATTTTCGAGCTCACGCACGTTGCCCGGCCACCGATTCCGGATCAGCAGATGGTAGGCCGCGGGGCTCACGCCACGGACCGACTTCTGATGGCGGCGCGCGAACTTCTCCACGAACCAGTCGCACAGCAACGGGATGTCCTCGGTGCGCTCGCGCAGCGGTGGCACCCGTAGCATGATCGTGTTGATGCGAAAGTAAAGGTCCTCGCGCAACTTGCCGTCGCGCAGCGCGGCCTCCAGGTCGATGTTGGTGGCACAGATGAGGCGGAAGTCGACCTTCACGAATCGATCGCTGCCGATCGGCCGGTACTCGCGCTCCTGCAGCACGCGCAGGAGCTTCGTTTGCAGATAGGCCGGCATCTCCCCGATTTCGTCGAGCATGAGCGCTCCGCCCTCGGCGAGTTCCAGCAGGCCGACCTTGTCGGCGTTGGCGCCGGTGAACGACCCTTTCTTGTAGCCGAATAGCTCCGACTCGATCAGGTCCTTCGGGATGGCGGCGCAGTTGATTTTGATGAACGGACCCGTCGCGCGCGGGCTGCGCTGGTGCAGCGCGTTGGCGACGAGTTCCTTGCCGGTGCCGTTCTCGCCCTGAATGAGGACGTTCGCAGTGCTAGGCGCCACGGCGTCCACCAACTCGAACAGATCGCGCATCACTTCGCTCTGGCCGACCACAGCGCCCATGCCGTCCGGGTCGCGTACCGTCGCGCGCAGCCGCTCATGCGTGAGCCGTTCATCGACCTGGCGACCGGCGCGCTCGAGGATGCCGACGATCCCGTCGGGGTCGAGCTGCGACTTCTCGACGAAAAAGAACGCGCCGGCCTGCCCGGCATCGAGTGCTCGCGCGATTGTGCCCTGACCGCTGATGACGATCACTTCGGTCCCGGGCGCGCGCTGCTTCATGCCCCTCAACACGTTCAGGCCATCGCCGTCGGGCAGCAACAGGTCG
>JANNEJ010000832.1:0-3637 GCA_031378585.1 Acidobacteriota bacterium
CTCGCCGCCGCGCTCGTCATTCGCGCGTCCACTGGGATGGACGTCAACGCTGCAGTTGGGCGGCTGGCGCCGTACCGATCACAACTGCTGCGTCGACATCCCGAGCCCCAGCGGCCGCGCGCACTATACTGATGGCCCGCATGGCCCCGCCCGATCGGCTCTTCACCCCGCGCTTCTTCGTGATGTGCGGCTTCAACTTCCTGGTGTTTCTGTCGGCGTTCCAACTGCTGCCGACCGCGCCGTTCCGCATTCGCGAATTGGGCGGCAGCTCGGTGGCGGCGGGGTTGTTCCTCGGGTTCCTCACCTACTCCTCGGCCATGACGGGCCCCATCACGGGCGGCATCGTCGACCGCGTGGGGAAGCGGCGCGTGCTGCTCGTCTCGAGCTTCGCAATCGCGTGTTTCTCGCTCGTCTATGCCGTGCTGCCGCGCTACGAAGGCATGCTCGCGCTTGCCGTCATTCACGGGTGCTTCTGGTCGGGGCTGCTCGTGGCGGCCAGCTCGTATGTCACCGACATGGTGCCCTCGAACCGCCGGGCCGAAGGCATGAGCTACTGGGGTATGTCGACGATCTTCGCCGTGTCGATGGCGCCGGCCATCGGGCTGTGGATCTTTGAGCACGGCGGGTGGCGGGTGCTCTGCTTCGAGGCTGCGGCCATCTGCCTGCTCATGTTCACGATCGCCTGGACGATGCTGCCCAAAGACATCCTTCACAAGGCGGCGCCGGCCACCTGGTCGTGGCGGTCGCTCATCGAGTGGAAGGTGCTGGCGCTGTCGTTCACGATGTTCTTGTACTCGTTCGGCTACGGCGGCATCACGAGCTTCGTGGCGATGTACAGCGAAGCGTCGGGCGTGCATCCCGCCTCGCTCTACTTCACGGTGTTTTCGATCGCCATCCTCGTGACGCGGCCGTACGTCGCCCGCCTGGGCGACCGGATTGGGCACAAAGTCGTGTTCGTGCCGTGCCTGGTGCTGGTCGTCGTCGGCTTTGCGCTGCTGGCCATCGGCGGTAGCCGCGCGATGTTTGTGACTTCGGCGGTCATCTTCGGTGTCGGTTTCGGGTCGGCGTATCCGCTGTTTCTCGGACACGTGATGCGGCATGTGGCGCCTGAGCGGCGCGGCGCGGCGTTTGGCAGCATCATTGCAGCGTTTGACACGGGCATCGGCACCGGCTCGATGACCATCGGCTGGATCGTGCAGCACTACGGGTACCGGTCCGCGTACGCCGCCGCCGCGGCGCTGGCGCTGCTGACCGTGCCGTATTTTCTGGCGGTCGAACCGAAGGTGCTGCCGCCGGGCACGAGGGTGCACTCCTAGGCCGTCACGGCCGTGGTGGCACTGGGGCGTCGTAGTTGAGATTGGGGCCCAACCAGCGTTCGACCTCGCCGGCTGACATGGCCTTCCGGCCGGCGTAGTCGGCCACCTGGTCGCGGTCGATCTTGCCCAGCGTGAAGTAGCGCGCGTCGGGATGCGCGAAGTACAGCCCGCTCACGCTCGAGCCCGGCCACATCGCGTACGACTCGGTGAGCTGCATGCCGGTGGATGCTTCGACATCCAGCACCTGCCACAACGTGCCCTTCTCGGTGTGGTCCGGACACGCCGGATAGCCGGCGGCCGGACGGATGCCGCGATACTTCTCCTGAATCAATTCGGCAGGCGTGAACGTCTCGGCCCGGCCATAGCCCCACTCATCGCGCACGCGCTTGTGCAGGCACTCGGCAAACGCCTCGGCCAGCCGGTCGGCGACGGCCTCGGCCATGATCGCGTTGTAGTCGTCGTGCTGCGCGCGGAATGGATCGCACAGCTCGCGCAGTCCCAACCCGGTCGTGACGGCGAAGGCGCCGACGTGGTCGGCCAGGCCGCTGTCCTTCGGCGCCACGAAATCGCCAAGGGACAGGCACGGATGGCCTGCGCCGCGGTCGGTCTGTTGGCGCAGGAAGTGGAAATGCGTGAGCACGTCGGTGCGTCGCTCGTCGGTGTAGAGCACGACGTCGTCGCCGACCGCATGCGCGGGGAACAAGCCATACACACCGCGGGCGCGGATCAGGCGCTCAGCGATGAGGCGATCGAGCAGCGCGTTGGCTTCCGTGAAGATCTGCCGGGCCTGCGGCCCGTACTTCTCGTCGTCGAGGATGCGTGGGTAGACGCCCTTCAGTTCCCAGGTGTGGAAGAACGGCGTCCAATCGATGTACTCGCGCAGGGTTGCGAGCGGAAAGTCGTCGAGCACGCGGACGCCAATGAATTCCGGCTGCGGGATGTCTTCCGCGCGCCAGGTGATGGCCGGCCGCCGCGCGCGGGCGGTGGCGAGATCGACGAGCGGCTGACGCGTGGTGCCGTAGTTCCTGCGAATCGTCTCGTAGTCGGCCCGGTGCTGGGCGACGAACGCCGCCTTGTGGTCGTCGCTCAACAGGCTGGTCGTAACCGGCACGGCGCGGCTGGCATCGAGGACGTGCACGACGGGCTGCGTGTAGTGCGGCGCGATCTTGATGGCGGTGTGGGCGCGGCTGGTGGTGGCGCCGCCCACGAGCAATGGCAAAGTGAAACCCTGACGCTCCATCTCGCGGGCCACGTGCACCATCTCGTCGAGCGACGGCGTGATCAGGCCGCTCAGGCCGATGAGGTCGGCCTTCTCGGCGCGCGCCCGCTCGAGGATCTTCTCGCACGACACCATCACGCCCATGTCGATGACTTCGTAGTTGTTGCAGGCGAGCACCACGCCGACGATGTTCTTGCCGATGTCGTGCACGTCGCCCTTGACGGTGGCCAGCACGATTTTGCCCTGCGCCCTGACGGCCTGGCCGGCCGCGGCCATCGCGGCCTTCTCGGCTTCCATGAACGGCGTCAGATAGGCGACGGCCTTCTTCATGACACGAGCCGACTTCACCACCTGGGGCAGAAACATCTTGCCGGCGCCGAACAGGTCGCCGACCACGCCCATGCCGTCCATCAGCGGCCCTTCAATAACCGCCAGTGGCCGGCCGAACGTGAGGCGCGCCTCTTCGGTGTCCTGGTCGATGTAGGTGTCGATGCCCTTGACCAGCGCGTGTGACAACCGTGCTTCGACCGTGCCCAGGCGCCACTCTTCGGCCTTCTTCGCGTCGACGACGGTGCCGGCGCCAGCCGTCTTGAGGGCCTCGCCGAACTCCACCAGCCGCTCGGTGGCATCCGTCCGGCGGTTCAGCAGCACGTCCTCGACCAGCATCTTCAAGTCCGGCGCGATCTCCTCGTAGACCTCGAGCATGCCGGCATTGACGATGCCCATGTCCATGCCCGCGCCAATGGCGTGATAGAGGAACGCCGAATGCATCGCCTCGCGCACGACGTTGTTGCCGCGGAAGCTGAAGGAGATATTCGAGACCCCGCCGCTCACCTTGGCGTGCGGCAAGTTGGCCTTGATCCAGCGCGTAGCCTCGATGAAGTCCACCGCGTAGTTGTTGTGTTCCTCCATGCCGGTGGCCACGGTGAGGATGTTCGGATCGAAGATCACGTCCTCGGGCGGGAAGCCGAGGTCGTCGACCAGGATGCGGTAGGCGCGTTCGCAGATGCGGATCTTCTCGGCATACGTGGCGGCCTGGCCCTGTTCGTCGAACGCCATCACGACGACCGCGGCGCCGTACGTGTGGATCGTCTGGGCCCGC
>JANNEJ010000867.1:0-1657 GCA_031378585.1 Acidobacteriota bacterium
CTCGCCTCGCAACGCGCAGATCACGTGGAAGCACCACCTGCAGCAGGTCAGTGAATGGGAAGGCAACATGTTCGGCAAGCAGGACAATTTCATCGGCAAGGACGCCTTCGGCGAAGGCGAGATGAAGCCGCGCGAGCTGAAGCGGCCCGGCACGTTCTACGAGTACAACGACGTGCGCATCAATCGCCTGGGTCAATCGCTGTTGCGCACCTTCAAACAGCCGGTGCCCGACGTGTTCCGGCGCGAGGTCATGGACGTGATCGGCGCCTCGAACACGTGGCGCTGGATTCCGTACCACAACAGCTACGTGGACGTGGACGGCAAGAAGATGGCCTCGGTGAGCGGCGGCACGCGGTGGGGCGGCGGCGTGTGGATCAATGCCGGCGACATGGCGCGCTTCGGCTACCTGTGGCTGCGGGGCGGCAAGTGGGGCGACAAGCAGGTGCTGCCGCCGGCCTACGTGAAGGCGGCCGTCGCGCCGAGCCAGCACGGGCCTGATTACGGCTACCTGTGGTGGCTGAACACGCAGGGCAAGAACTACCCGGGCCTACCGGCGAGCGCGTACGGTGCTCGCGGCGCCGGCAGCAACACCATCACCATCCTGCCCGAGCAGGACCTGGTGGTCGTGTGGCGCTGGCACGCGGGGAACGAAGCGGAGTTCGTGAAACGGGTTCTGGCGGCGATCAAGCCAGCGACGATGGTGCGCTAAGAGAGGCGAAGCGTCCAGACGACCTTGGTGCTGGGGGCACTCACCAATTCGCAGTCCGTGCGGCACGTGTTTGAGGGCATGCTCGGGATCCTTGGATTGGTCTGTCGTTCGACCAATCATGAGCAAACGGTGTGCCCTTCGCGGATCTGCGCATCCTTTCACTGAAATTCAGGTTGAGTCCAGACATTGCTAGAGGTGCGATGCCACAAATTACATGGGCCCGTGGCGTCGAATGTTACACATTCGACACCGACGGGCCCATCGGTCTCGCGCACTGACCAGAGGTCAACAGCTCAGCAGGAGAGGCACTTGTGGTTGTTCTTGGCGCCCAGGCTCTCCAGGTATTTGATGGCTTCCGGCCAGGGCTGCGTGCGCTGCACCGGGCCGTTGGCCATGTCCACCGTCGTCTGACCCTCGCGGTTGACCACCAGCGGATCGGCCCCCTTCGACACCAGATACTGCAGCATCTCGACGTCGCCACGCGAGGCCGCGTGGTGCATGGCTGAGTTGCCTTCGTTGTCGCGAGCGTTCACGTCGGCGCCCGCCACTTCAACCAGATACTTCACCCCCGCCAGCATCCCGCCAGGCGCAAAGCGGTGCGAGTTGCCGGCGAAGCCCTCGCCGTAGCCCACACCGGCCGAGGCCAGCAGGGCCGGCACGCCCGGCCCGCCCACGGGCACGGGGGGCACGCCTGACACGTCGACGATCTCGCGCCCCAAGGCATCACCATAGGCGGCGCGCTCGGGCGGCTTCACGGTGGGAATGTTGGGGTCGGCGCCGTACGACACGAGCAGCTTCATGGCCTCGACGTCGGCCGCGTAGGCCGCACGCCAGAACGCCGTGGAGCCGGTTTCCTCAACGCCAGACTGGTCGAAGTTGTAGCTCGTGTACCAGACCTTCTTGTTGACCCGGGCATTGGGATCGGCGCCCTTGTCGAGCAGGGCCTTC
>JANNEJ010000895.1:0-4659 GCA_031378585.1 Acidobacteriota bacterium
CGCAGGTGGCTGTGGAACGCCCCGCGGGCGGACGCCTGGGCGAGGCCCTGCGCGACTTGCAGAAGTACGTGCAGCAGGAATCGTTCGGCAATCAGCAGGGCGGCACCAACGAGTTCGGCCCCGCCATCCAGTTCGACACCAAGGGCGTGGAGTTCGGCCCGTGGATTCGACGGTTCATCGCGCAGGTGAAGCGGAACTGGAACATCCCGAACTCGGCGCTGGCCATGCGCGGGCGTGTCGTCGTCCAGTTCAACGTGCACAAAGACGGCCGAATCACCGACATCGCCATCGTAGGCCCCTCCGAGATCGACTCGTTCAACCGGTCGTCGTACAACGCCCTGCTCACGTCGAACCCGACCCAGCCGTTGCCGCCTGAGTATCCCTCTGACAAGGCCTTCTTCACGGTGACGTTTTTCTAGAACGAGTCGCCGTCTCTACGCTGATGTCGCGCAGTGCACAAGCGGCCGGCGCCGTCGCCGTGTTGACGGCTCTACTGGCCCTGGCGCTCGGACAGCTCGCGTGCTAGCAGTGGTGAGGCCACTACGCTACCTCGCGGTCCTCGGCCCCACGGCGACAGGGAAGTCGGCGCTGGCGCTGGCAGCGGCCAGGCGCTTCGGCGGCGAGATCGTCAGCTGCGATTCGACCGCGGTGTATCGGGGCTTCGATATCGGCACCGACAAAGTGCCGGTGACCGAGCGCCGCGGTATTCCTCACCACCTCATCGATCTCGTGGAGCCGACCGAAGAGTACACCGCGGCGCGCTTCGCCCGGGACGCGTCACGGGCGATCAGGGACATCCATGCGCGCGGGCGATTGCCGATTGTCGTGGGTGGCACTGGGCTCTACTACCGCGCGCTCACCCGTGGCCTGTTCCCTGGGCCGGCGGCCGACCAGGTCTTGCGCGCGCGACTGGAGCGCGTGGCCGCGCGACGCGGCGACGGGTGGCTCCACCGCGTGCTGCGCCGCGTGGACGGGGCCTCGGCGGAGCGTATCCAGCCGGCCGACCGCAAGCGGATGATTCGCGCGATCGAAGTGTATGCGCTGACCGGACGGCCGCTCACCGCGCACTTCGCCGACACCGTGTCGCCACTGCCCGAGTTCGACGCGATTGCCGTAGCGCTTCGCTTGAGCCCGGCAGCGCTCGAGCCCCGGTTGCGTGACCGCGTCGACGCGCAGCTGCGCGAGGGCCTCGAGGCGGAGGTGCGGCGTCTGCTCGACGGCGGATTGCCGCCGGCCGCGCGTCCGTTCGGTGGACTCGTGTACCGGCAGATGCTGGAGTTCGTGCGGGGCGTCCGTGGACTCGACGAGACCCGCGCGCTCATCGTGCAGGAGAACCGCCGGTATGCGCGGCGGCAGTTGATCTGGTTCCGCAAAGAGCCTACTCTAGAGTGGTTTGACGGTCCCGGCGAGTCGGCGCAGGTTCACGCGCGCGTCTTCGCTTTCTTGGGAACGCGGGGTCTGCACGACGACGGGAGAGACGTGGGCGATGGCTGACGGAAAATCGAGCGCACCCAATATTCAGGACGTCTTTCTCAACTACGCGCGCCGGGAGAAGCTGATTGTCACCGTGCACCTGCTCGACGGCAGGCAGTTCGAGTGCCGGATCAAGAACTTCGATCGCTTCGCGGTCGTGATCGAGTGCGACGGGCTCGACAATCTCGTGTTCAAACATGCCATCTCCACGCTCCGTGTGCCGCGCAGCGTGCCGAACTACTTCTCGTCACATCACCCCTGATCGGCCCAATGGGTCTACGAGTGACGGCCCCGCGCGCGATCGTGATCGTGCTCGATAGTGTGGGCGCCGGCGAATTGCCTGACGCCGCCGCCTATGGCGATGCCGGCAGTGACACGCTCGGCAACCTCAGCCGGGCGCGGCTTCTGTCGATTCCTGCTCTCGCCGCGCTCGGGCTGTCTGCGGCCGCATCCATGTCTGGCGTGCCAGTGCCGCCGGCGCCACGTGCGAGCTGGGGGCGCATGGCCGAGCGCTCGGCCGGCAAGGACTCGGTCACGGGCCACTGGGAATTGATGGGCGTCGTGCTTGACCGTCCGTTTCCGACGTTTCCTTTGGGGTTTCCGTCGGACGTCATGGCTGCATTCGAATCGCGCATCGGCCGCCAGGTGCTCGGCAACGTGGTGGCGTCGGGCACGGCCATCATCGATCGGTTGGGTGAGGAGCACTGCCGCAGCGCCCGGCCAATCGTCTATACGTCGGCTGACAGCGTCTTTCAGATCGCGGCCCATGAGGGTGTCGTCCCGGTGTCTCAACTGTATGAGTGGTGCCACATTGCCTATTCCCTTGCGGTTGATGGCCTGGGCATGGGACGGGTGATTGCGCGTCCGTTTGCGGGCGTGCCAGGAGCGTTTGTGCGGACGGCCAATCGTCACGACTACGCGATGCCGCCAACGGCTGAGACACTGCTTGACCGTCTGAGTGCCGCGGGCGTGCCGGTCACGGCCGTAGGCAAAGTAAGCGACCTGTTCGCGGGGCGTGGTGTGACCGTCTCCATGCCGACCACGAGCGACGACCACGGGGTGGCCGAGATCTGCGCGGCACTCGATAGGGAAGAGCCCGGGCTGCTGTTTGCCAACCTGGTTGACTTTGACTCCCTGTACGGCCACCGCAACGACGTCGAGGGCTATGCGGCCAACCTCGAGCGCTTCGACGCACGGCTGGGCCAGGTCCTGGGGCGTCTCCAGCCAGGCGATCTCTTCGTGGTGACGGCCGACCACGGCAACGACCCTACGACGCCGAGCACCGACCATTCCAGAGAGTACGTGCCGCTGCTGGCGATGACCGGCCGCCAGCAGGTGGGCCGGTCGCTCGGCACCCGGTCGACGTTCGCGGATCTGGGCCAGACGCTCGCGGCTTACTTCGGCGTGGGATCGATGCCGCACGGCGAGAGTTTTCTCGATGCCTTGGGCTGAGCGCCTCGGGGACTGCTACGATGGAGGCATGCGCTCTTCAACGGACGCGTGCACATGACTATTCGTGAAGAACTCGAGCTGCGCGAACATCAGGTGCTGGCGCCGCAAGCGGCTCGGAGTCGCGACACGCGAGGCCGCCTGCGCAGCGAGGCCGAGGATCCGATTCGGCCGGCGTTTCAGCGCGATCGCGATCGCATCATCCACACCAAGGCTTTTCGCCGCCTGAAGCACAAGACGCAGGTGTTCTTCGCGCCTGCTGGCGATCACTACCGTACCCGCCTGACACACACGCTGGAGGTCTCGCAGATCGCCCGCACCATTGCGAAGGTGCTGCGGCTGAACGAGGAGCTGACCGAAGCCATTGCGCTCGGGCACGACCTTGGCCATACGCCGTTTGGCCATGCCGGCGAGCGCGTGCTGCAGTCGCTCAGTCCCAAGGGCTTCAACCATTACGAGCAGAGCTTGCGCATCGTAGACGTACTCGAGCACGACCGGCAGGGGCTCAACCTCACGTGGGAGGTACGCGACGGGATCGCCCGGCACTCCAAAGGCAAGCACGGCATGCCGGTTGGGGCTGCGCCGGAACATCGAGCCTCGACCCTGGAAGGGCAGGTAGCGCGCGTGGCCGACATTGTCGCCTACGTGAACCACGACGTCGATGACGCGGTGCGGGCGGGCATCTTGCACGAGCGCGGGCTGCCGGATCGCGCGTTGCGCGTGCTGGGCGCGTCGGCGTCGGAGCGCATTGGACGCATGGTGGCCGACGTGGTGCGGGAGACGCTGGGCGGTGGCACCGACGAAATCCGTATGAGCGGCGAGATGCTCGAGGCCACACTCGAGCTCCGCGACTATCTGTTTGCTGAAGTGTACGAGAATCCCTCGGCGATGGCGGAGTTTGCCAAGGCCGAGGGCATCCTCGGCGGCCTCTGGGAGCGAGCACGGCGCTCGCCGGCTGACTTCCTCGACGTGCGCACCGTCGAGGCGGAGGGCCTCGACGTGGCGACGCAGGACTTCATCGCCGGGATGACCGATCGCTACGCCGTCGGTCTCTTCGAACAGCTCTTTGTGCCGAAGCCATGGGTCGGGCCTTGGCCGGTTTCGGAGCGGTTCACCCCCGAGCGCTGAGCGAACCTCCCACGCGCAGGGACCGCCTGGCGAAGACGCAGCGAATCACGGCCGAAGTCGCGTGATATACTGGCTGGTCGGCTCATCGCGGATATCCGCATTGGGCCGCACTCCAGTCATGCAGCTCGACCTGAAGACCATCCGTCAGCCGGAAACGCCGTTTGACCGCGCGTACCCAGTCGAGTCGTTCTCCCCGGAGGCCGACTACCTGGTTGTCGAGCCGGTACGCCTGGCGATGACGATTCACAAGGACGACGCCAAGGTCCGGCTCGTTGGCACTGTGGCGACACGCCTGGAACTCGTCTGCAGCCGCTGCGCCGAGCCCTTTCAGGTGCCGGTGCATACGACCTTCGACCTGCGCTATCTGCCGCAGGCGCTCGCGGGCAACCGCGAGGAGGACCCCGCCGACGACCCTTCGACCACGTTCTACCTCGACGACCAGATCGATCTGGGACAGATGGTGCGCGAGCAGTGTTACCTCGCGATTCCAATGAAGCCGCTCTGCCGGCCCGACTGCCAGGGCTTGTGTGCGACGTGCGGCACCAACCTCAACACCGAGCGCTGCCAGTGCAACCCGCAGTGGCTGGATCCGCGCCTAGCCGCACTCCA
>JANNEJ010000922.1:0-2824 GCA_031378585.1 Acidobacteriota bacterium
CCCCAGGCCTTATCAGGGAGGCACTGTGGTCGCCTTCGACCAATACCTCCACCGAACTGGGCATTTCCCTCGAGCCTGACTCGATCGGCGATGCTGGCGATCTGACGCTGCCCACAGATGGCGCAGAGGCGCGTGCCGCGATTGAGGCGACCATCACCCGTCTGCTCGACGTGGGCGCCGTTCCCGTCAGCCTGGGCGGCGACCACTCCATCACGTATCCCGTGCTCCGGGCCTTCCGTCGCCTGGGCCCGCTCACGATCCTGCATATCGACGCGCACGGCGATTTGTACGACCAGTTCCCGCTGCTCGAGGCCGGCGCTTTGTCTGCGCCTGCGGGGGACCGGTACTCTCATGCGTGTCCCTTTGCCCGAATCATGGAAGACGGCCTGTGCCGGCGGCTCGTGCAGGTGGGGATCCGCACGATGACGCCTCATCTGCTGGCGCAGGCGACGCGGTTCGGCGTGGAGGTCTACGGCCCGGATGCGTGCGCCGAAGCGCCTGTGGAGGCACTAGAGGGCCCGCTCTACGTGTCTCTCGACCTCGACGCCATCGACCCGGCCTTTGCCCCGGGCGTGTCGCATCCCGAGCCCGGCGGCCTGTCGGTGCGCGACGTCGTGCGGCTCCTGCACCGCGTGCGCGCCCCCATCGTGGGTGCTGACATCGTGGAGTACAACCCGCAGAACGACATACGCGACCTGACGGCCCGCGTGGCCGCCAAGCTGCTCAAAGAACTACTGGCGGTCACGCGCCGGAACGGCCATCTGTAGGCCAGAGGGGAACGGCCATCCACGCGGGGTCCATACCGGTTCAGGGACAACGAAAAACGGGCGCGCCGCCCGAAGGCGAACCCGGCCGTTGCCGACGTCAGTGCTGGCCAGGCGCCCGCAGCACCCTAGAACTGGTACCGCAACATCACCTGGAAGCGGTACACGTCGCTCAAAAAAGTCGTGCTCTCGAGCGACTTCGTCATCAACTCGCCGTTGATCGTGCGCAGCCGATACTGCATGCGGCCAGTTGTGTCGGCCACGCCACCCTGAGCGGCCGACGGCACAATGAGCGGCTGGTTGCTGATGAGCCGCTGGCCGACGCCCCAGTTGCTGTTGAACAGGTTCCCGGCGTTCAGGATGTCCGCGCGAATCTGCAGGGAATGCCGCCGTCCGCGGATATTGGTGAACAGGTCCTGGGCCAGGCTCAGGTCCAGTCGCTTCACGAGCGGCAGCAGCACGCCACCGCGCTTGGAGTACTCGCCCCGGTGCGCGCTCAGATATGTGTCCTGCGAGATGTAGGCCTCCCACGCGGCAGCCTGCTCGGCCGACGTGTAGATGCGCCCGGCCGCGGTGAAGGTCTGGAAGTTCATCTCCGCCTGGTTGCGGTGAATGTAGAGCAGGTCGTTCGACGTGCCGCCATCGCCGTTGATGTCGCCCGAGAACGAGTAGCTCACCACGTTGTTGTTCCGTGCCTCGAAGAACGCCGAAACCGACGTGCGGCCGAACGAGAACAGGTTCTTGCCAACGGTGCCGGTGACGAAGAACCGGTGGCCGGCGCGCCCGGTCGGTGAATAGGCCACGCCTGGGTTGTTCGGATCGCCGGAATGCTCGTTGTTGTTCCACGAGCCGAAGGCGATGCTGCCGGGATCGACCGTATTCTTCGACTGGCCGTAGCTGTAGGCCATCTTGAAGAAACTGGCACCGAAGCGGCGGTCGATCGACGAGGCCAGGTTCCACGACGAGCCTTCGTTCTGGTTCTTCAGCACCACGGCGTTAGCCACGGCCGCGTTGATACGGTTCGTGCCCACCCAGCGGGGGCGCGCATCGGCGCCCGCGAAGGCCGCATCGGCCGGCGCCAGGTTGGCGTTGATGTAGTAGACCCCGTTTACGTCCTGGTTGTAGATGAACTCGGTCGTGTTCGAGAAGCCCAACGGCAGACGCTGGTCGACCGCGAGGTTCGACCGCCAGATCTGTGGGAACTTGAAGTCGGGGTTCGTGAGCGACAGCTCGAAGCTGCTGGCGGGCGCGCCCGTGACGTTGGTGGGCTTGTAGCGGTTCGGATCGGGGCTGAACGGCCGCGCCGTCGTGTTGTCGAGCTGTTCGAAGCCCGTCAGCACGCCCGTGTTGCCAATCTGGTTCGAGATCCATACGTAGGCCGGACGGCCCGTGAAGATGCCCGTGCCGCCGCGCACCTGGGTGTTGCGGTTCTCGTCGACGGCCCAGTTGAAGCCCACGCGCGGCGACCACAGGATCGTGGCGTCCGGCAACCTGCCGCTCTCGTACTGCACCGGTTGTCCGCCTTCATCACGGAAGGTGAGGCCGTCGGCGACGGTGTTGGTGTAGCCCGTGTCGCCAAACCGCGGCACGTCGAAGCGCAGGCCGGCCGACACGGTGATGCTGTTGGTCGGGCGCCACTCGTCCTGCACGTACGCGCCGGCGTAGAGCACCTCGAGCGGCTGCACGGGCTTGTCCTGCCCGGGGATGTTGTTCCACCGCACCTGGAAGCGGCGCAGGTTGATGGGCGACACGGTGCGGTTCGGGTTCGCGGCCAGGTCGTTGACGTCGGTGTAGAAGTCCTGCAGCGAGTTGTAGGTGTAGACGCTCTGCGAACCCGGGAAGAACACGTTCTCGGACTCGTAGCGCTCGAGGGTGCCGCCGACCGTGAGCGTGTGCCGGTCGATGAACTTCATGAAGTTGTTCTGCACCTGGAACGTCTTGTAGCGCAGCTCGTTGTTCGGCGTGAACGGCTCGGAGCCGAACGAGGTGTAGGTCGTGGCGTTGTTGAGGATGTCGACGAAGGGGAAGAGCTTGTCGAGCTGGCCGCGGCTCTCGTCCTG
>JANNEJ010000942.1:0-3472 GCA_031378585.1 Acidobacteriota bacterium
GATGCGGAAACCCTCGACCTGCTTGCCGCCGAATCCGTCGTTGGCTCCCTGGCCGAGGCGGTCGGCGATCAGCCCCGTAAGCACCGCGCCGAGTTCGAGGTGTTGAACGGCCAGCCGGTCGAAGTCCTGAGTCGGTACGAGCAGGGCCCGGACCGGCGTATCGGCGATGATGGTCGCGCTGCGTGCCTGGCGCGTGACGAGCGCCATCTCGCCCACGAGGTCGCCGCGCACGAAACGCCCGATGCGCCGGTCCTCGCCGTCGTGGCTGCGCAGCATCGCGTGGGCCGCGCCCTCGAGGAGGATGAGCAGGCCCTCGGGCGGGTCGCCCTGCCGCATCAGGGCGTCACCGGGTTGATACGCACGCTCGGTCGCGGCCATGAGCACATCCCTCAGGGCGACCGGAGGCAGCGTCGACAACGCGAGGCAGTTGCGGAGCGCCGCCCAGACCCGGGGATCCACGCCTCGAGGGGGCGCGTCGTGGGTCCCGGTGTGGCGCTCTGCAGCCACCGGCAGGCCCTCGACCGTGTCGGCGTCTGCGCCGTCTGCTGGCGGAAGCGGCTCACCAATTGGCAATGTCAATCACCGTAGCCGGGTGCACCAGACGGTACTGTTCGTTGACGACGCTGACGTTGTAGATCGGGGTGCGACCGTGCTCGAAATACCCGTAGCCGCCGTGGATGTGCCCGCAGACGACCAGCCGTGGCTTGACGCGCTCGATGGCCATCAGCAGCTCGCGGCTCCCGAGATGCTCCACGTGGCCCGACCGCTCATCGACGACACGGTCCCCATAACCATACGGCGGCTGGTGGGAGACCAGGATGTCGATGCCTTCGGGAATCGCCGCGTAGACCCGCGCGAGTTCGTCGCTCGATTTCATGAACGCCCAGTGCATGTACTGCCTCGACCAGGGCGTGGCCCACACCGAGATGGCTTTCCGGGGCGCCGTGCTCCACGGCACCGACGTGCTTCTGTCCACCACGATCTGCAGCCCTGTCGAACCCGCGGCCTCGGGCGAATCGCCGGCAAAGCTGCAGGCCTGCCCGCACCAGTCGTGATTGCCCCAGGTCAGAATCCTGTGTGCGGCTGGAGATGCCGCCAGCCAGGGCCGGGCGTGCTCATCGAACCAGTCTCGTTGCCGCGCGGGTTCGTCCTCCGCAACCCAGGATCCGATGCGGTCCGGGCAGACATCGCCCGCCACGATCAACAGGTCGCAAGCCGGGATCTCGGGCAAGTAGCCGTGCTGGTCACTCAGGGCAGCGATTCTCATGTCCGTTCCTATGAGAGTGGTCTCCGACACGACCACCCGGCGGCGCCGTAGTGTCCCACGAAAGCATCCGCGAAGGTCGGTCCACGAGAAATGGCTTCATCAAGAAGCCTCTGACCCTGTTACCATCCCGCATCGCAGCCCAGCCGTTCGATGCCCTGAACGCGAGTGCTGTCCATCGGTTCGCGAGGAGACCGTTCATGCTGCGTATTCCGGCCCGCATCGTGAACACGGATTCCGGTGATCGTGAACGGCGATTCCGGGCATTCTGAACACTCATCGGGCGTTGTGCGCGATCCTGGTCATCGCAAAAGAGGAGATGGGACATCTCCTGACCGTGCAGAACCTCCTGTGTCTCATGGGGGGCCGATCAGCTTCGAGCGAGAGAACTATCCATGGGACTCGCCGTATTACCCGTTTAAATTCTGCCTCGAGCCGCTGACGCGGACCTCGCTGGCGAAGTACGTCTTCGCCTGGATGCTTGGCTATCCCGATCAGGCAAGGGCGGTCTCGGAGGCCACGGCCGAGCACGCGCGCCAGCGCTCACACCCCTTCGACCTGGCGTTTACGCTCACCCTCGGCGCGCAGTCGTATGAGTATTGCGGGCAGCCCGACCGTCTGTTGCGGTCTGCCGACGAAGCCGAACGGGTCGGCCGGGAGTTCGGCGTGCCGCTCATGTCCGAAATCATGGCAGAGATCAGCAAAGGCCTGGCGTGGCTCAACATGGGGCGCGCGGCCGAGAGTGTCGATCAGTTCCGTGAGGCGATTCGGCGGTTGAACGGCACGGGCCACCGGGTCTGGGTCGCGTACCTGAATGCGCGCCTCGGTGAAGCCGTCGCCCGAAACGGCGACGTCCCTGGTGGTCTCGCGATGGTCGAAGAGAGCCTGGCATGCGAGGAGTGCCGCGAGGACCGCGTGCATCTTGCCGAGATGCTGCGCCTGAAGGGCTGGCTGATGGTAGAGTAGGGCCAAATCGAGGCCGCCGAGCCGCTGTTGCGCGCGGCCGTCGAGGTGGCACGCGGGCAGCACGCGAGGTCGTGGGAACTGCGCGGAAGTACGACGCTTGCGCGGCTGCTCTTGCAGCGACCAGAAGGCAAACCGGTTCGAATGGTGGCGAAGTACCTCGTGACGTTGAAGAAGGTGCGCGGCACTTGGAAGGTATTGCACGACGCCTGGAATACCAACAGCGCGCCCCCGGCGACGCCTTCGCCGTCGTAAGGCCCCCGTCGAGCCACTCACCGAACGCGGCCCGTGACCCGACCCCGGTCATGAGGCTCTCACGATCTCAGGCGCCACTGCGGGAGACGAGCACATGGATTCCATCAGAGAGACGGCAGCAAAGTTCTTCGACGACTGCGAGACCGGCAAGGGTTGGGCGGCGTGCCAGCAGTATTGCCAGCCAGGTGCCACGTTTTCGGCACAGGCCGATGCGCTCTCCGGCGTCAACACGCTCGAGGCCTACACGGAATGGATGAAGGGGCTTTTCACCCCAGCGCCCGACGCCAGCTACGAATTGCGCGCGTTGGCTGTCGACGACGCGCGTCACTCGGTGACGGGCTATGCCGTGTTCCGTGGCACGCACACCGGAAACGGCGGGCCGGTCCCGCCGACCGGCAAGCGCGTCGAAGCCGACTACGTCTACGTGATGGCGTTTGACGGTGACAAGATTCGCCACATGACGAAGATCTGGAACGACGTGCACAGCCTGCGGCAGCTCGGCTGGATGTGACCGCGGCGTCGTTGCACACGTGAGGTCGCCACCCTTCGATGACGGTCGATGACTTCAGCTCTCTTGCGCTTTCCGCGCCGCCACTCCCCAAGGGCCGGGATTTCGACGGCCACCCGTTTGTGGGCCTCCACTACCGTCGTTATCGAGGCGATCTCTTCGTGGGTCGCCTCTCCGGCGCCGAGATCGGCCAAGGTGACCTCGGCGACTGCTTCTTCCTGTCGTCGCTCGCCGCGGTTGCCAACACCCACCCCAGGTTGCTCAGGCGCGCGATCGTCGCGCACGGCGACGACACCTACACCGTCACGTTCTTTGAGCGAAGGCGCGGTGTGGCACGCCCGCTACAGGTCCGGGTCGACAGCACATTTCCGACCGACGCGCGCGGCCACCAGAAGTTCGGTCGTGGACTCAAGGCGGGGCCGCGGGGGCAGGTGCTCTGGCCCGCCCTCTTCGAGAAGGCCTACGCGGTCTCGCAGGGTGGC
>JANNEJ010000946.1:0-1670 GCA_031378585.1 Acidobacteriota bacterium
CGGCGCGACCAGCGCAGGCGGCGCTGCCGGTGGCGTGATCGCGGGCGTCGGCGAGGTGGGCGGGGCGATCGCCGTTGCCGCGGCCTTCTGCGCCGCCATCAGCGCGCGGATCTCGTCGCGTCCCATGGGCCCGCGCAGATAGGACATCGACCATCTGGTCTGCAGCAGCACGGGCGCCGACTCGTGCACGTTGTGCAGCAGGAACACGCGCTTGTCGAGACCCGATAGCAGCGTGTCGAGGCCCTGTCGATCGAAGCCGCGGCCCGCGCCTGACGACACGCCTTCGAGGCCGTCGAGCACCCGCGCCTTGTCGCGTTCGGTCTGCAGTCGGCCAAGGAACCACGTGCCGGCGTTGGCGAGCGCCTTGTAGTCGAGGTCCACGGGATTCTGCGTCGACAGCACGCAGCCCAGTCCATACGCGCGTGCCTGCTTCAGCAGCGTGAGCAGCGGCACCTTGCTCGGGGGATTGGCGGTCGGCGGCAGGAAGCCAAAGAGCTCGTCCATGTAGAGCACCGCGCGCAGCGACGTGGTACCGCGCTGCCCGCGCACCCAGGCGAGTACCTGCTCGAGGAGCAGCGCCACGAAGAACATGCGCTCGGCCTCGCCGAGGTGCGCGATCGAGACGATCGCAATGCGCGGCTTGCCCGTCGGGCCATACAACATCCGCCCCACGTCGAGCGGTTCGCCTTCGAGCCACGTCGCGAATCCTGGTGCGGCGAGTACGTTGTTGAGTCGCATCGCCAGCCCGAAGCGGTCGTTGGCCGGATAGAACGACTCGAGATCGAGCACGCCCACCTTGGTGACCGGAGGCGACTGCACCTGGCTGATGAGCGTCGGCAGATCGAGGTTGCGGCCAGCACGCCACGCCTCCTGCAGCAGGGTGGACACGAGCACGTGCTCGCGACTGGTCGTCGGGTCGCTCGTGACGCCTGCCAGTGAGAGCAGACTGGTGGCTACCGACTGCACGCGCGCCGCCAGCAGCTCGGGCTCGTCGGCCACGGCTTTCGGGGGCGCGTTGAACGTCTCGAGAATCGACAGTGGCAGTCCGGAGCGGCTGCCCGGGGTGTAGACCGACACCTCGGCGGCCGCCTTCAAACGGCTGATGCGATCGCCGTTCTGACCCCAGTCCGCGAGTCCGGCCTTCCAGCGGTCGGCCTCCTTGGCGGCGAACTGATCCACGGTGATCTGATGCGCGCGCGCTTCGTCGGGGTTCACCCACGGCGCGAACTCGGGCGCGCTGAGCCCCGGGAAGGTGAGCATCAGATTCGCGAGGTCGCCCTTGGGATCGATCGCCAGCACGGGCAGGCCATCGATTGCGGCCTCCTCGATGAGCGTGATCCCGAGGCCGGTCTTGCCGCTGCCCGTCATGCCGATGCACACGGCGTGGGTCAGCAGGTCGGCCGAGTCGTAGAGCACCGGGTCGCTGGTGCGCTGACGCGTGGCCGGGTCGTAGCGGCGACCGAGGTAGAAGAGTCCGAGCTGTTCGACGTCCATGGCGTCGGTTATTCTACCGGCCCTCACACCTCGAGGCCCACCGATCGCATCAGCGCGATGGCATTGCTCGTGCCGACGACGCCCTCGCGGAGGTGGTAGTCGAATTCGAGCCCGCCCTGTTCGAAGCGGTCGGCAAAGTGCATGTTGGCGGCGGGCGGCCTCAGCGCGCCAGCCAG
>JANNEJ010001004.1:0-5719 GCA_031378585.1 Acidobacteriota bacterium
GCCGTGCTGGCCAAATTCCGCCTGCTGCGGTTCGGCGAAGGGGAACCCGATCCGGGCGGAGTGGCCATCGTCGGGACCGTGCGGATGCCCACGGGAGACCGCGACAACCTTCGCGGCCTCGGCATCACGCGCACGCTGGGATCGATTGTGGCGTCCTCGGGGCGCGGGCGCTTTCGTCCACATGCCAACGTCGGCTACGAGCTGTGGAGCAAGGGCCTGGACGTGGTGACCGACCCCCTCTCCAAGCGAACCGTCACGGCGAAAGATCAGGTCCAGTACTCGGCGGGCATCGAAGTGGAAGCGGCGCCCAAAGTCACACTGATCGTCGATCTGCTCGGTCGGCACATCCTCGGGGGAGGCCGCATCGCGTCTGAAGCCTTCACTCCGCCGGCCAACCTGTTTGGCGCCACCAGCTTCACGGTCGCCACGGCACAGGCCAACGGCATCCGGAAGCTCACGCTGGCGCCCGGGCTCAAGTGGAACCTCAAAGGCAACATGCTGCTCTCGCTGAATGCACTCATACCCCTGCTGGACAACGGTCTGTCCGATCGTTTCACGCCGGTCATGGGCCTCGACTGGACGTTCTAGAAAGCCACCTTATGCGAAAGCTACTGACGCTCGGCGCGCTACTCGCAGCGGTCGTCGTGGGCTGCGAAAGCAAGACCCCCACGGGACCGGGCACTGTGACGGTGCAGCAGGTGACGACGACGACAACGCCACCGACGACGACGTCGGTGCCCGGAGGCGGAGCCACGACGACCACCACCCCCGCGACGACGACGATTCCGCTCACGAATGTGACCCGCCGATTCGTCGGCTCGTCCATCCAGGCGACGATCCCGAACGACATGACGCTCTTCTTCCAGTTGCTGTTTGCAGTAAATAGCGGCCAGGGCGATCCGCTCGAACGCACCTCGCCCATCACCACCATGGCCACATACGGCGTGACCGGCGTGTATCGCACGGCCGGAGGCGGCGGAGGCATTGTCAAAGGCGAAGTGACGGGCGAGATCGACAACGGGCAATTCTCTGGCACTCTTATCTTCGACGCGCCCGGATGCACGGCCGAACGGGAGTTCACGGGCGCTGTCTCCGCTTCGTCGCTGTCATTGGCCGGGGGACGCACCCTTCGGGACTGCAAGGACAGCCCGCTCTCGTGGTCGTCGGTCACGCTCGTGCGTAGCGACGCGCCGCCGCCACTCACCACGACGACGCCTACGACGACACCCGGTGCGTGCACCTACGACCTGAACCCGACCAGCGTCGTCGTCGTGTTCGGTGGCGCCATTGGCGAAGTGACCGTGACCACGCAACCCGGCTGTGGCTGGAGCGCACAGTCATTTGTGCCCTGGGTCACGGTGCAGCCGCCGGCGGCGAGTGGAAACGGGAGGGCGCAGTACACCGTGCAAGCCAACCCGGGCGCACAGCGCACGGCCACACTCGTCATCGCGGGCAAGTCCTTCGTGTTGACGCAATCGGCGGTGGGTACGCCGGTGACCACGTCAAGCACATCGTCGTCAACGACTTCGGGGCCGTCTTCGTCATCAACGACCTCGGGGCCGTCCTCGTCGTCTACGACGACATCCGGCCCGTCCTCGAGTTCGACCTCGAGTTCGACCTCGAGTTCGACCTCGACGTCGACGTCGACGTCATCCACGACGACGTCGCAGGGGCCGACCTTCGCATAGACGGTGTATCCCAACATGGGAGCCTGCGGCAGCTGCCATCCGACGTCGACGAGCGCCGCGGCCTACTCCTGGGTCACGACCGGAGGAAGCGGCGTCATCAGCAATCCGCCTGGGGCCTCGTCGCTGCTCGCGACCAAGCCTTCCGGGGCCGTGGCGCATGGTGGTGGCACTCTCTGGGGACCCACGCAGGTCAATGCCGCAGTGACGTGGATTGACGGCGGACGCCTGCCGTAGGGTCGCGTGGGCCGGCCGAGACGCGGCCTCGGGAATCACGGTACGGCGGGCTGGTAGAGGCGAAACTCGAAGGCGTTCACGTCAACGGGCGAAGAGACGAAGTCCTCGCGCACAGTCATGACGGCCGCGGTCACCGCCTCCGCGGGAATCTCGATCACGAGTTCGCGCCAGGCCCCCACACGCGGCCCCGATCGGAACTCGCCGACGTCGCGGCCACCAAGCAACACCCGGCTGACCTGATCCGGGACGTTGCCGTCCACCCGCTTCACGATGAGCGCCGGACGTCCTGGCGTCAGCCCGCGCACGACGAACTGCTCGTGGCCGACGAAGGCGCGGCCATCGTCGCCGGCGACCGCTCCGACGGGCGCATACCATCGCGCTGGGCCATGCCAGAGCGGTAGATCCCGGCGCCCTTCCCACGTGCCTTCCGAGAGGTGGTACTCGTGGGCCTGCTCATCGATGAGATTTCCGACGTCCACCCGATCGCGCAACGACCAACCCGCGAGCCAGTCGCTCTCCGTCGGCCGTATCGGCGGCGTAGGCGCGCTAGGTCCGGTCCAGTAGACGACCGGATCGAACGTGGCAAGCGGGCCGAGTATCGGTCCGGGCACCCGGGCGGCTTCGCGCCACGGCGCCGGAATCCGTTGGCCGGCGCGGCGCAGGTGATCGGTCGGGTTGGCCGAAACCACGACCCACTCGTCTGGCGGCACGTCATTG
Organism: Acidobacteriota bacterium; assembly: GCA_031378585.1. GTDB lineage: Bacteria > Acidobacteriota > Vicinamibacteria > Vicinamibacterales > UBA2999 > CADEFD01. The sequence goes on from JANNEJ010001004.1 coordinate 2,640, forward strand.
AGGGCGTGGTCTTCGGACAGCACTCGCCCCACGACTCTGCCCGCAGAGAACACCGTGACGCGAAAGGCGGCGTCGCGATCCATCAGCACTGACCGGATGCCGGCAGCCTCCAGGTAGTGCGTGATGGCCCGCCAGTCCGACGCCAGCACGACCTCGTTGGGAAAGGCGTAGATCACCGTTGCCCGCAGCATCGCGAGCACGAGGCAGGTGACACTCGTCCACGCGGCCGCGCGCACGCCGCCCGTGCGGCTGCGTGACAGCACACCGAACGCCGCAGCGACGCCCAACGCCAGCGGCGCGCCCATCGGGATGAGGAAGCGCTCCATGCGTTCGATCGTCGTGCGCCCTGCAAGCACCGGTCCCACATACTGCAGGAAGACGAAGTAGGCCACGGCCCAGAACACGAAGAACGCGGCCTGACGCACCGCCCGCGCGGTGGCGGGCGTTGGCGTCGCAATCGCGTGCCGCGCCATGACGAGGAGGCTCACGACCCACGCCCACCCTAGCACGCCGAACCAACGGGTCCCGTAGGCTGGCGGCAGGGTCTCGAGGAGCATCTTGAACAGGTAGTAACCGTCGGGATTGCCGTTTTTCTCGGCCCTGGCGTTGTGGAGAATAGCCGCCAGCACGGCCTGCGGATCGCCGTGCGCCGAGAACCACGCCACTTCGAACGCGAACGGAAACGCGAAACCGAGCGCCACCAGGACCGCCGCCTGTGCGCTGCGGCGCCACCCCTCTGCCCATGGGAGCAACGGCGGCACCAACACGAGGGCCACGACGGCGAACTCCTTGGTCGCCGCCGCCAACCCAAAGGCCACCCCCGCGAGCCAGGTCCACCTGAGCCGGCCGCGCCACGAGAGCATCCAGACCCCGACGGCGAGCCAGGCCGCCATCGGCAGATCCGGCATCACTTGGCTGGCAAAGGCGACGTCCAAGGGGAACACGGCGATGAGCAGGGCGGCAAGCACGCCTTCGCGAGATCCCAACCGCCAGCCGATACCGCCGACCGCGACGACGTGGACGAGCGACATCACCAGGAAGAAGCCTGCGGCGGAGTCGGGCCAGCGTCCGGCGAAGAACCTGGCGGTCAGCGCCACGGGCGCGTACACGGCGGGACGAGCTGCAAACACGGAATCGACGCCGAGGAAGCCGTAGTGCCCATGTACCCAGTCGAGGGCGTAGGCCATGTACTGCGCGTCGTCGCGTGCGCCGGGTCCGACCCAGCAGAGTAACCGGATCGCGAGCGCGACCAGAACGACCCCCGCCAGCGTGACGGCGAAACCCCAAGCCGCCCGCGGCGCGGTCACGTCACCAGCGGGCAGGCGGGCGGGCATCGGCGGAGTCGGGCCTCAGTCGGGCACTTCAGAGCCCGGCGCGCGCTGACGGCTCCAGGAAACCCAGCGGCGGATCCAGCTCGAACCCGAACAGTCGTGGGTTCTCACCGATCACCGCCGCCGAGACGATGTAGAAGACGTAATTGTAGGTTTCCGACGGGATGCGCCCGCGATACTTCTCCAGCAGCTTCCAGAAGTTACGCTCGCGAGCGTTGGGCGTGAGCGTGCGCACCAGGTCGATCACCCGGCGCTCGCCCCAGTTGTACGACGCCATGACGAGCAACGCCGACGCCTGCGCGTCAGTTGAATAGATGTCCTTGATGTACTTTGCCGCCGCTACCGTGGCGCGGTCCCATTTGTGCCGGTCGTCGCCGGCGTCCGGCCGGGGCACGTTCACGAGGGGCCCGATGGTCAGACCGTAGCGCTTGCCGGTTTCGGGAATGAACTGCCACATCCCCTTCGCGTACCCGTAGCGCGTTGGCGGCCCCGTAATGAGCGGGTCGAAATCGCTCTCTTGCATCGCCAGGTAGAAGAACTGCGGCGGCAGGTTCTGACCGATGAACTCTTCGGCGATACGCTTGGTGTAGCCCTTCTCCTTCGCCAACGCGACCGCTTTCGCGTAACGGCCCGAAGACCGCCATTTGTTGATGTAGGTCATCACCTCGTTGATGTACTCGGGTGGCGCCGCGATGTCGCACTCGCCGAGCAGCCGCGTGACTCGCAGGATCAACAGTTCCTGTTCCGTCAGCGGCCGGTTGTACAGATCCAGGTTGGCGAGAAACTTGTCGTAGGTACGCTCCATCTCGCGACGTTTTTCGCGGTAGCTCCTGATCTGGTCCGCGCCCTGAGTACTGGCCGACGCCGCGACCGACTTCTCGACGTTGGCGATGTCGAAATCCAAACCCTTCATCGCATAGAAGAGATCGACGGCAGTCGCACGCTGCTGCTGGAGCTGACGGTGCTTGTAGTAGGCGTACCCGCCGGTCACGGCCAAGGCGATGACCAGGGTCGATACCACGGCCATGAACCACCGTCGCTGCTTCTGGTGGTGCTCCTTCAGAACTCTCCGGACAATCATCGTCTGGGGCCCGGCAGGCGCGGACATGTCCTCCGGACCCAAATACTTGTTCCTGACCCACTGGTGCTCGGACGACGCGCCGCGGTCCGACTTCTGGATGGGCGTCCTGGTGGGCGTACTGGGAGCGCCGCTGGCCGACTCGACCTCCAGCGTGAGCACCGGACCGTCGTGCCCGAGCGTGACGGTGAGGGCTCGAGCGATGGGCATGTAGTCCATACGCTCCCCGTCGACGAATACGCCGTTGCCGCTGGCGAGGTCGCGCACCGCCCACGAGCCATCTTCGAACACGACCTCGAGGTGGTGGCGGCTGACCTCCCCGTGGTCGATCCGGACCTCGCAGTCTTTACCCCGACCGGCATGAAACGCCTGGGCAAAGCGGAACCGTCGCCCGTCGTCGGTGACGACGCGCAGGACCGGCGTAGTCCCGGGTTCTGGCGTGTGACGGCGCCCGCTCATGTCCGCTGAAAATCCCCTCTGTCTGGGCGGCGCACCTGCGGCCAGGTCCGCCCGAGGCTCGCTGCCCTCGTCGCAGGCGGCCCTCCGGGGCCTCCGAGACGGTCTTCCTGCCAGGATTATAGCGAAGCGCACCTGAACTGGACGGCAACAAGAATTGCCTTGAACGCCGTTTGCGGCTCCACGTATGCTCCGCATGTCATAGTCCGACTCCT
>JANNEJ010000663.1:0-6996 GCA_031378585.1 Acidobacteriota bacterium
ACCCACGACAGAGCTGGTGCCGCGCGAGCCCCATACGGCCAGCAGCAGCGCAAGCCCCATGAACGCCACGGTCAGGCCGGCCGTGACCTTGGTGAGCACGGTGGCACCGGCGCGGGCGCCGAAGACGGCCTGGCTGGAGCCGCCGCCGAAGGCATTGGCAATATCGCCGCCCTTGCCCTGCTGCAGGAGGATGACGATCATCAGCACCAGGCAGGCGACGACGTAGAGTGTGACGAACAGGTAATAAAACATCGATCGGCTCTCGGCTCCGCAGGCAAGCCGCAAACCCCAAGTATAGCCACAAGCCCGCGGTTCACGCCACCCTCGATTGCCAGGGAATCCTGGAAGGGCACCGGCCGGGCGCCGATCAGGGCGAGACAGCTGCGGCGGCCCCCGCGGCCACGATCGTGCCGAAATCCGCCACGTCGAGGCTGGCGCCGCCGACCAGCGCACCGTCCACGTCAGGCAGGGCCAGCAGCGCAGCGATGTTTCCCGGTTTCACGCTGCCGCCGTAGATCACCCGGCAGCGTTCGGCCGCGTCAGCCCCGAACCACGAACGCAGCCGCAGGCGGATGTGCGCGTGCACCTCGCCGGCCTCGCCAGGCGTGGCGTTCCGGCCCGTGCCGATGGCCCAGACCGGCTCGTAGGCCACGATCATGACGGCCACCTGGTCGGAGGTCGCGCCGTCGAGGCCGCGCTGCAGTTGCTGGTCCACGACCTGCAGCGTCTGGTGTGCGTCGCGTTGCCCGAGCGATTCGCCGATGCACACGATGGGCACGAGGCCGGCGGCGTGCGCGGCGCGCATCTTGAGGTTCACTGACTGGTCCGTGTCGCCAAAGAGCGTCCGGCGCTCCGAGTGGCCGAGCACCACGTACTCGGCGCCGGCTTCGCGCACCATCCCGGCGCTGACCTCGCCGGTAAACGCGCCCTCGCGCTCCCAATGGCAGTTCTGACCGGCCACCGCCACATTGCTGTTGCGCGCGGCCTCGGCCACGGCATGCAGCGCGGTCGTCGGCGGCGCCACCACGATGTCGACGCCGCGCACGTCTTTCACGAGCGAGCGCAGTTCCTTCACGTGCACCACCGACTCGTGCACGGTCTTGAACATCTTCCAGTTGCCCGCGATGAATGGTGGCCTCATTGCGATCCTCATCGGGGCTCGGGACCCGGATCTCGGGGCTCGGGTTCGAGCTTGGAAAAGCGCGCTATGTCTTGTCGGGAAGGGCGGTGACGCCGGGAAGCACAGAACCGCCGAGGAACTCGAGGGACGCGCCGCCGCCAGTCGAGATGTGGCTGATTCTATCCGCCACGCCCGCTGCGTGCACCGCGGCCACCGAATCTCCGCCGCCGATGATCGTCGTGCCGTGCACGGCCGCCACCGCGTGCGCAACGCCCATGGTGCCAGCGGCAAAGGGCGCCATCTCGAACACGCCCATCGGGCCGTTCCACACCACGGTCTTTGCAGTCGCGATGATCGAGGCGAAGAGCGCGGTCGTCTCGGGGCCGATGTCGAGGCCCATGCGGTTGCCGATGCCGTGGTCCGTGACCTGCAGGACGGCGGTGGCCGCCGTGGCCTCGAACGTGTCGGCCACCACGTGGTCCACCGGCAGCGTCAGCTCCATACCCCGCGCTTTTGCGTGCTCGATGATCTGCAGCGCCGCCGCTAGCTTGTCGTCTTCCACGAGCGACGACCCAACCGGCAAGCCCAGGGCTTTGAAGAACGTGTAGGCCATGGCCCCGCCGATGAGCAGGTGGTCGACCTTGCCAAGCAGGTTCTCGATGACCTCAATCTTGTCGGACACCTTCGCGCCGCCAAGAATCGCCACAAACGGCCGCTCCGGATTCCCGAGCGCCATGCCCAGGTAGGACAGTTCCTTTTCCATCAGCAGGCCGGCGCCGGCCGCGGCAAAGGGCCCCACCATGCCGTCGACCGAGGCATGCGCCCGGTGCGCCGCGCCGAAGGCGTCGTTCACGTAGACGTCGGTCAGCGTGGCCAGCGCGGTGGCGAACTCGGGGTTGTTCTGCTCTTCTTCGGCATGGAAGCGCAGGTTCTCGAGCAGCACGACGCGCGAGCCGCCCGGCTGTTCCGCAAGGGCAATCGCCGCGCGGGCCGGCTCGCCGATGCAGTCGCTGGCGAAGACCACCTCGAGACCAAGCAGTTGCGACAGATGCGCGGCAATCGGCTTCAAGCTGAATTCCGGCGCCACTTTGCCCTTGGGGCGGCCCAGGTGCGACGCCAGCACCACCGTGGAGTCGTGCGCCAGCGCGTAGCGGATCGAGGGCAGGGCCGCCGTGATGCGCGTGTCGTCGGTGATCAGGCCGTTCTTGATCGGCACGTTGAAGTCCACGCGCATGAACACGCGCCGGTCGTCGAGCGGCAGATCCCTGATCGAATACTTGGTCATGGTGTGCGGCCTACAGCGACGCGGCGACCTTCTTCAGCAGGTCGACACAACGGTTCGAGTAGCCCCACTCGTTGTCGTACCACGCCATGACCTTCACGAAGTCGCCGTCCATCACCTTGGTATAGGCGCTGTCGACAATCGATGAGTGCGGGTTGCCGCGGAAGTCGATCGAGACAAGCGGCGCGTCCTCCACGTGCAGCACGCCCTTCATCGGGCCGGCGGCGGCGGCGCGAAACGCGTTGTTCACCTGGTCTGGCGTGACGGACTGCTCGAAGAGCGCCACCAGATCCACCACCGACACGTTCGGCGTGGGCACGCGCATCGAGATGCCGTCGAGGCGGCCCTTGAGCGCGGGCAGTACTTCGCCCACGGCTGAGGCCGCACCGGTCGTGGTGGGGATGATCGACATCGCGGCCGCACGGGCGCGGCGCATGTCTTTGTGGGGCAGGTCGAGCAGATTCTGGTCGTTGGTGTAGGCGTGTACCGTGGTCATCCAGCCGCGCTTCAGGCCAAACGACTCGTGCAGCACCTTCACGACGGGCGCAAGGCAGTTGGTGGTGCAGGAAGCGTTCGAGATGATGTGGTGGTTCGCCGGGTCGTACTCCTCGTCGTTCACGCCCATCACCAAGGTGACGTCGGGCTTCTTGGCGGGCGCGGTGACGATGACCTTCTTGGCCCCGGCGACCAGATGTTTGGCGGCGCCGTCGCGGTCGGTGAACTTGCCGGTGCATTCAAACACCACGTCCACGCCCAGTTCGCCCCAGGGCAGCGTGGCCGGATCCTTGGTAGAGAGCACCTTGAACTCGTCACCGTCCACGACGATGCTGTCGGCCTTGCCCTGAATCGCGGCGGTGAGGTTGCCGAGCACCGAGTCGTACTTCAGCAGATGGGCCAGTGTCGCGGCATCCGTGAGGTCGTTGACCGCCACGAAATCGATCTCGCTGTCGGCGAGCGCCGCGCGCATGATGTTGCGCCCGATGCGCCCGAACCCGTTGATGCCCACTCTGACGGCCATGCGCTGCCTCCTGTGCGTGGTGTGTCACTCCACAGACACACATGCAAACGTAGGATTATAGAACGGAGCGGGATGACCGGGTCAACCTGGCCGCGGTATACTACACCGGTTCTAACATGCGTAAATTGAACGAGTTACGCGCATAAATGTACGTTCTGTATAGCGCCCTCATCGTGCTGTTCGCGCTGGCCGTGTCGCCGTGGCTGGCGTACCAGGCCGTGCGTTATCGCAAGTACGTCGGGAGCTTTGGCCAGCGGCTCGGGTACCTGCCGGTGTCGTTCAACATCGACGGCGAGGCGTCCATCTGGATTCACGCGGTGTCGGTGGGCGAGCTGCTCACGGCCCGGCCGCTCATCGCCGCGCTGCGCGCGCGTCACCCCGGCTTGCGGGTCTTCCTCTCCACGACCACCATGTCGGCTCAGCAACTGGCCCGGCGCAATGTGCCCGACGTCGACGCCGTCTTCTATTTCCCCTTCGACCTCGGGTTCGTCGTGCGCCGCACGCTCGATCTGGTCAAGCCGCGACTCTTTCTGATGATGGAGACCGAGCTATGGCCGAACCTGCTGCGCGAGTGCCGGCGCCGGGGCGTGAAGACCGCGGTGGTGAACGGCCGGCTGTCGGCTCGCTCGTTTCCCCGGTATCGCCGGGTGCGGGGGTTCTTCCGGCACGTGCTGGCCGACATCGACCGGTTCTGCGTGCAGTCGGACGAGTCAGCGCGGCGCTTCGTCGAGATCGGTGCTGAGCCCGACCGGGTCACGGTCACGGGCAGCCTGAAGTTCGACTCGCTCGAGCCCCTGGTGGGCGGCGCGCAGGGCGGGCCCAAGGAGCGGGTGCTGCGGTACTTCCGGTTTGCCGCTACCCGGCCCGTGCTCGTGGCTGGCAGCACGATGAAGGGCGAAGAGGCCGTCGTACTGCGCGTGTTCCGGCGGCTCAAATCCACACGGCCCTCGGCGGTCCTCGTGCTGGCGCCCCGGCACCCGGAACGCTTCGACGATGTCGTGCGGCTGGCCGAGCAGGAGGGCTTCCGCACCGAACGCCGCAGCGACCTGGCGATCGACGCCGAGCCTCGGGCCGACGTGGTGGTGCTTGACACGATCGGCGAGCTCGCCACGGTCTATCAAGTGGGCACGGTCGTATTCGTGGGCGGCAGCCTGGTGCCGACCGGTGGCCACAACATCCTCGAGCCAGCCGTCTACGGCCGTCCGGTCGTCTTCGGACCTGCGATGCAGAACTTCGCCGAGATCGCCACGGCGGTCGTGGCCCATGGCGCCGGTGTGCAGGTGGCCTCCGAAGGCGAGTTCGAGGAACAGGTGATCGCTCTCATGACCGATCCGGTGCGCCGCGCGCGACTGGGCGCGGCTGCGCGAGCACTGGTCGCGGCCAACCACGGGGCGAAGCACAAGACCCTGGCGGTGCTCGACGCGCTGCTGCCGCCGGCGTCGGCAACCCGCGCCTCGAACGTCCACCCTTTTCGAAGCCGGTAGCGAGCGTCAGGCGCACTGAGACCCACGTGCTGCACACTCTGTATGGACGGCTGGCCCTCGCCCGGCGCGCCTGGTACGCGCGCTCTGGGTCGAGCCGGCGGCTGGCGCGGCCGGTGGTGAGCGTCGGCAACCTGAGTGTCGGCGGCACCGGCAAGACGCCGTGCGTGGCGGCGCTAGCGGCATGGCTCGTGGCCGAGGGCCAGCGCCCGGCGATTCTCTCGCGTGGCTACGCGCGGCAGGTGCAACGGCGGGGCGTGACCGTGGTGTCCGACGGCACGCGCCTTCTCTGTGATGTGCGCCACGCCGGCGACGAGCCGATGATGCTGGCGCAGGCAGTGCCGGGCGCAGCGGTCGTGGTGTGTGGGGACCGCTACGAGGCGGGTCTGGTCGCCGAACGCACCCTGGGCGCCACCGTGCACGTACTCGACGACGGCTTCCAGCACGTGCAGCTGGCACGCGATCTCGACATCGTGGTCACACCGGCTGGAGAACTGGCGCGCGAGCACGTGTTGCCCAAGGGCCGGCTGCGCGAGCCGCTGTCTGCACTGACCCACGCGTCGCTGCTCGTGGTCGTCGGTGCGACCGACGCGCAGGCGCAGGTCGAGGCTCACGCGGTCGGTGTGCCGCTCGCGGTCGGCGCCGCGCGCCGGCTCGGCGTGCCGGTGACGGTGCACGACGGCGTGCCCGGGCCCGGCGCTACGGTGGTGGCCATGGCCGGCATCGGCCAGCCGGCGCAGTTCGAGGACGGCCTGCGCGCGGCCGGGTGGCGCGTCGCCGAGGCGTGTGTATATCCAGACCATCACTGGTATTCAGACGCCGACCTGGCCGACGTCGCCCGCCGCGTGCAGGTGGCCCAGGCCTGGGGCGTGCTGACCACCGACAAGGACGCCGTGCGGCTGGACCGCTCGCGGCCGCTTTCGTGCCGCATGGCGCGGGTGCCGCTCACGCTCGACATCCCGCAATGGCAGATCGTGACTGACGCCGTGCGCCAGGTGATGGGCGGTCGCGCGTGAAGGCGTTGCGACAACGCGTGGAGTTGGCGGCGGTGCGCGGCGTGGGCGCCCTCGTGCGCCTCTGCCCGACCGCGGTGGTGCGTGCGTGCGGCTCGGCGCTCGGCTCGGCGTTCTACGCCCTCGACCGCTCGCACCGGCGCGTGGCGCTCGCCAACCTGGTGCAGTGCTTTCCGGCTCGCCCCGAACCCGAGCGGCGTGCGATTGCGCGGCGGATGTTCCAGCACTTCGGCGTGCTGCTGCTCGAGTTGCTGCAATTCAGCCGCCTGTCGCCCGAGCAGATGCGCGCGCGTGTGGTCGTCGACGGCGAGGAGCGCGTGCGCGCCGCGTACGCCAAAGGGAAGGGCGTGCTGTTCTTCACCGGGCACTTCGGCTTCTGGGAACTGCACGCCATGGTGCACGCGTTGCTCTTTCAGCCAATTGGGGTGCTCGCACGGCCGCTCGACAATCCTGGGCTGCACGCGATGCTCGAGGACATGCGGCAGTGCACCGGCAACACCGTGATCTACCGCGAGGGGGCCGTTCGCAGAGTGCTGCGGATGCTCGCGATGAACCAGGGCGTGGCCATGCTCATCGACCAGCACATGCACAGCCCAGACGCCATCTGGGTGCAGTTCTTCGAGCGCCCGGCGGCGACCACCTCCACGCTGGCAGCGCTCGCGTTGCGCACGGGCGCGTCGGTCGTGCCGGTCTTCACCATGCCCCTTCCCGGCGGCCGCTTTCACATGATCTACGAGCATCCGGTCGAGCCCCCGGCGCCGGGCACACCCGACCCGATTCGCGAGTTTACGCAGCGGTGTACCGACGTGCTCGAGATGTACGTGCGGCGACAACCCGAGATGTGGCTGTGGATGCACCGCCGCTGGCGCGACGCTCCGGCGCCAGAGACAGGTGGCATGTTCCCCGCGGTACGCGACGAGGACTCGGGCGATGCCTAGTGTCGCGTCCTGGTGATGGCGCCCAATTGGCTGGGCGACGCGGTGATGGCGCTGCCCGCCGTGCAGACGCTGCGCGATCACCTGCCCCACGCGCATTTCATCGTGGCGGCGCGGCCCAGCGTCGCGCCGCTCTACGCGATGGTG
>JANNEJ010000003.1:0-1881 GCA_031378585.1 Acidobacteriota bacterium
GCCGCCGCCGATCGTGACAAGCGGCGAATAGCTGCGCACGATGAAACGGTCAGCGCGGGTGACTACGGCTGGCGACTCGAATCGCAGCCGCACGTCGGCCGATTCGCCCGGTGCCACCACGCCCAAGGCCCCTGCCACCGATACCCGCGCCAGTGCTTCGGCCGTGCCCTGATGAATGCGCACGCGCGCGCCGTGCTTCAGTGCGGCCCCTGGCAACATCGTGATTCGGGCATCGACGCGTCGCGTGGGCTGCAAGGCGCCAGGCGCGGCCGCGACACTACCCCGTGCCACGCTGCCGACATCCACGCCTGCCAGGTTCATGGCCACTCGCTCGCCGGCCGCGGCAGTTGTGCGCGCCTGGCCGTGCACATGGAGGCCGCGCACCTTGACACGCGCGCCAGCCGGCAACAGTTCGAACTCGTCATCGACGGCCACGATGCCGGAGGCCATCGTGCCGGTCACGACGGTTCCGAAGCCTTTCATCGAAAACGCGCGATCCACGGGCAGTCGTGCTGGACCCGCTCGCCCACGCGTCGGCATCGCGCGGGCCATTGCCGCCAACGCGCCGCGCAGCACGTCGAGGCCCTCACCCGTCACTGATGACACCGGCAGGATGAGCGCGCCCTCCAGGAACGAGCCGCTCACGAGGTCGCGGACTTCCAGTGTGGCGAACTCCACCGACGTCTCATCGACGACATCGCACTTGGTCAACACGACCAGACCGCGCGCCACGCCCAGCAGCCGGCAGATATCGAAATGCTCGCGGGTCTGGGGCATCACGGACTCGTCGGCGGCGACGACCAGCAACACGACGTCGATTCCGCCCACCCCGGCGAGCATGGCGCGGACGAACCGCTCGTGCCCAGGCACGTCGACAAACGACGCCACGACGTCGGCGGCCACCGGCGCGTGTGCAAAGCCCAGTTCGATTGTGATGCCCCGCGCCTTCTCTTCCTTGAGCCGGTCGGGGTCGGTGCCGGTCAGCGCTCGCACGAGCGAACTCTTGCCGTGATCGATGTGCCCCGCCGTGCCGACGATGATCGTGCGCATGGCGCGCTACGGGCTCTTCTTCCGCGCGGTGCGCTCCCGCTTTCCCGGGCGGCCCGGCGGGCGCCCGGCCCTTGCGCGTGGCGAGGGGACGCGACTGCGTATAGCACCCCGCGCGCGCTCGTCGTGTCGCACCGCGGCCAGGCTGTCCTCCACGCCCAGCTCGATCTGGCGCCGATCGAGGTCGATCTTGATCACTCGCACCCGCACCGCATCGCCAAGCCGAAAGGTCTTCCGCGTGCGCTCACCGAGCAGCACGCGCGCCTGCTCATCGAAGCGGTAGTAGTCGTCGGCGAGCGTCGAGACGTGCACGAGGCCCTCGACGAAATGCTCGGTGAGCTGCACGAACAGACCGAATGCCGTCACGCCGGTGATGTAGCCGCCGTACACCTCGCCGATCTTGTCGGCCATGAAGCGCACCTTTTTCCACTGCAGCAGCTCGCGCTCGGCCTCTTGCGCGCGACGCTCCATGGCCGAGGCGTGCAGGCCCACCTCGGGCAGAGCCTCCTCGAGCCCGGCGCGCCGCTCCTCATCGGCCTGGCCGTGGCGCAGCTCACGTAGCACCCGGTGCACGACCAGGTCGGGATAGCGCCGGATCGGCGACGTGAAGTGGGTGTAGGTGTGAGCAGCCAACCCGAAGTGGCCGAGATTGTTCGCGTCGTACCTGGCCTTCTGCATCGTGCGCAGCATCAGGAATGCGATGGAACGCTCTTCGGGGACGCCGCGGATGCGATCGACCAGATGCTGCGCACGATGCAGAAGGCCAGGTACGACGCGAACAATCTCGGCCACTTCGGGTTGGCTGCTCACACCTACACCCACTTCACGTCGCCG
>JANNEJ010000004.1:0-6485 GCA_031378585.1 Acidobacteriota bacterium
GTTTGCGGTGGCGCACCGGCTCTAGGCGTGGTTTCTCGAGGGCGAACGCGAGTCGCTGGAATGGGTTGCCGTTCATGGCTTGGTGTCGGCCGACTGCAGCCAGCAGTCGGCGCCGGTGGAACGCTGGATCGAGCGCTTCGCCGCCGTGTACACGCCCGCCGTCACGCTGGCCGCGCTGGTCGTCGCGGTGGGGCCGCCCCTTGTGGACGGGCTGTGGGCACAGTGGTTCTACCGCGCGCTCGTCTTCCTGGTGATGGCGTGCCCGTGCGCGCTCGTCATCTCCACGCCCGTGACCGTCGTCGCGGCGGTGACGGCACTGGCCACACGAGGCGTGGTGGTGAAGGGGGGCGCGCCGCTGGAACTGGCCGCGTCCACGACCCACTACACGCGTGAAGCGTTTGCGCGGGTCGGCGTTCGCGTGGCGACCGACGCCGATGGCCCGGCGGCGATGGCCGCGGCCGACGCCGTGCTCGTGGATGCCCGCGACGAAGCCGCGAGCCTGGCGCTGCTCGGGCGCCACGCCACCCGCGCCGTGAAGGTGATTCGCCAGAACGTCGGCATCTCACTCGTGACGAAGCTGGCGTTTCTTTTGTCCGCGCTGCTCGGCTCGGCGCCGTTGTGGATGGCCGTGCTGGCCGATACCGGCGCGACCGTGGCCGTGACATTGAACGGTCTGCGCCTGCTGCGCCTTCGTTCGGGGCGTCGATAGGGCCTCACCGGCGGGCTGCTAGCTTGCGATGTAGTGCTCCAATTGCTGGATCGTGAATCGCTGTTCGTCGAGGATGGCCTTCACCGCGTCGCCGATCGACACCATCCCCACGACGCCGGAGCTATCGAGTACCGGCAAATGACGCACGCGGTGGTCGGTCATGATGGCCATGCAGTCGTCCATGGTGCAGTGCGGTGTCACGGTCAGCACCTGGCGCGTCATGGCGTCAGCCACGAGCAGCTCCCGCGACGACTTGCCCTGCAGGATGACCTTGCGGGCGTAGTCGCGCTCCGAGAACAGGCCCGTGATGCCGTCCTCGTCGACGACGATGAGCGCGCCGATGTCGTAGCGGGCCATGAGCGCCAGGGCGTAGTACACCGTGGCATCTTGCGACACGGAGATGACGGGGCCGGACTTCGCCTGCAGGACGTGCTGGACGGTCTTCATGCCTACCTCCAGAGTGTGACGCGACGTCGTACCGCGCATCATAGACCTGGAAGCAGGGATGTCAAGCACTTGCTGGCCTGTTGTCACTTGCTGGCCTGTTGCTGGCCTGGTGTCCGGCCTAACCGCGCACTGGCTGACGTTGCTGCCGGCGTTCCTGCCGCTGCCCCCGGCGTTGCTCGAAGCGCTCGCGCATCTGGCCGATGCGCTGCGCCATCTGCGTGCGCAGCTGCCTGGCTTTCTGCTGCTGCTCCGGTGTGAGCAGCGCCCACACCTCGCCGTGCACCTTGGCCTGAAGGACGGCGCCGTCGGCTTCCACGACGGCCACCTCCGCCGACATCTGGCGGATGGCCGCTTCGTCGAACGTCTCGGCCGTCATGCTGTCATGAAGCGCCTTGCGGGTCGTGCGGAGCTTCTCGAGCTGCGCCTCGAACTCGGCCTTGTGCGAGTCCATCGTGGCCTTCACTTGTTCGCGCTGCGTCTCGCTCAGGTCGAGCGCCCTCAGGCCCTGAATGATGCCGCCCGGCCCGCCGGGACCCCCGGGACGACCCGGTCCGCGCATGCCGCGGCCTGAAGGACCCCCTGGGCCCATCTGGCCCACGAATCCGCTGGGTCCCTGCGGACCCTGTTCGCGCGCGACGGTCACGGTCACGCCGGCCCCTGTCACGATTGCGAGTCCGAGTGCAGTGCCGGCCACGAGTTTGAGTGTCTTGGTCATATCGGTGTGTCCTCCAGCCCTTCCTGTTCAATGAGACGGGACGCGCATGGCGACGCTGCGACGGGCCGGTGAAAAAAGTATGGCAGGTTGGAGAACTGGTCGCAAACCGCGCGCCTGGCTCGTAAGATCGGAACTGCAGGCGGCCACGATGTCCCACGTCCTCGTCGTTGAAGACGATCTCCACATCCGCGACCTCATTGCGCTGCACCTGGGTCTCGAAGGACTCGAGTGCACGCTGATCGGTGATGGCCGGGAAGCACTCGATCGCCTGGCCGGCACGTCGTTCGACCTGGTGGTGCTCGACCTGATGCTGCCAGGAGTCGATGGGCTCACGCTGTGCAAGGCCTTGCGCCGCACCGGCGCCAACACCGGTACGCCGGTGCTGATGCTGACCGCCCGCGGCGAGGAGTCCGACAAGGTGTTGGGCCTCGAGAGCGGCGCCGACGACTACCTGGCCAAGCCGTTCGGCATCCGCGAGTTCGTAGCGCGGGTGCGCGCGTTGCTGCGGCGGTCGCGCGCCGCACCGTCAGAGGCGACTGCCGACGGCGCTGGCGCCGGAGCCGGCAAGGTGGTCATGGTGCACGGCGTCGAGATCGACCCGGCACGGCGCCGCGTGCGCGCACACGGGCACGACGTGGAGCTCACCACCCAGGAGTTCAGACTGCTGCATCTGCTGGCGTCGCATCCCGGCATCGTGTTCAGCCGCGAGGCGCTGCTGGCGCGCGTGTGGCCGGGGCAGACGTTTGTGACGGAGCGCTCAGTCGACACGCTGGTGAAGCGCGTGCGTAAGCGGGTGGAAGCCGACACGGAATCGCCGGCGCTCGTCCTCACCGTGTGGGGCGCCGGCTACAAGTTCGCCGATGTCTAGCGCCATGCCCGCGGGCGCCCGCCGTTGGTACCGCAGCCTCTACTGGCGCATTGCCACGGGCTTCGTGGCGTTCCTGGCCGTGATGCTCATGGCGCAGGGCGGGCTCTTCCTGTGGTTGTCAACGCAGCGCGACGAGGCGATGCCGCCGCGTCTGCTTGCCGATCTCACGAGGCTGGTTGCCGACGAGCTCACAGATGCGGCCGCTCGCGAGCCAGGGGCTGATCTGGCCGCGCTGGCGCGCGCACGCTTCGCGGACCTGGCGCGCCCGGCCGCGTTAGTACTGGTGGACGGGCGAGTGGTGGCCGCGGGTCTCGATCCGCCGCCGCCGATGGTGGCGCTGACCCTCGAGCGGCTACGCGCCGGTGCTTCAGGCGAGTGGGAAGAGCCTCCGCGGATGAGAGCTGGGCGCCTTCGCGGGCGCCCGCCTGGGAGCAGAGGCAGCGAACGCCCCGACTCGATGCGGGCTGGGCCACCCGGGCCACCGTGGGCGACGGCGCTGGTGCGAGTCGACGGACAGGCAGTCGCGGCCGTGCTCGTGGCGCGTGGGCGTCCGCTCGGATCGGTGGCACGCGAGCTGGCGCCGTGGCTCGCCGCCGGGCTCGCGGCACTGCTCGTGGCCGGCACGGCGCTGGCGTCGCTGGCGGTGTTCCGTCCGGCACAGAATCGGCTGCGCAACCTGGAAGATGCAGCACGGCGCTTCGGTGAAGGCGACCGTGCGGCTCGCGCCTCGGAAGGCGGCGGCGACGAGGTGGCATCGGTGGCGCGTGCCTTCAACCGCATGGCGGGTGAGGCGGCCGCGCGTGAAGCCGCCCTGGTCGAGGCCGATCGCGCGCGCCGGCAGCTGCTGGCCGACGTGACGCACGAGTTGCGCACCCCGCTGACCGCCATTCGCGGGTATGCCGAGACGCTCACGCTGCCCGCCTTCGCTCCGGACTCGCCGCACGGGCGTCACGCGGTACACGTGGTCGACGTGGAGGCGCAGCGCCTGGAGCGGCTCGTGAACGACCTGCTGGACCTGGCGCGCTTCGACGCGGCTGGCGCGCCGCTCGAACTGGCCGATGTGCCGGTGTCGCGATTGTTCACCCGCGTGCTGGAGCGGCACGGCCCGGCCGCGGCCGCGGCCGGGCTCACGCTCGACACGTCAGTCGCCCCCGATGCAGACACCGTACACGGGGACGAACGCCGGCTCGAGCAGGTGCTGCAGACTCTCACGGCCAATGCGCTTCGACACACGCCGGCCGGCGGGCACGTGTCGCTGGCCGCGCGCCGCGATGCTTGCGCGGTGGTGCTGGCGGTTGGCGACACCGGTACGGGTATCGATGCCGCGCACCTGCCGTATGTGTTCGACCGCTTCTACAAAGCCGATCCCGCTCGCAGCGACGCGGGCGGCACGGGCCTGGGCCTGTCGATTGTGAAGGCCATCGTGGAGCGCCACGGGGGCACCGTGCGAGTCACGAGTACGCCCGCTGTGCAGACGTGCTTCGAGGTGCGACTGCCCGACTGATCGTCACCGGCCGGATGCGGCCGGGTGCGAAGGCGTGTGCGCGTGGGTGTGTGGATGCGTCTGAGCGGCGTGCCGGTCCAGCCGAGCCGTGCTCGCATGCACCAGACCGCTGAAGATGCCCTGCAACAACGGGAGGTTGTCGGCCATCAGCTCGAAAAGTTCGGTGCGGTCGATGCGCAGCGCCGCACCCGGCGTGGCGATGGCGCCGGTCGAGGTCATGTAGCGGCCGCTCAGCGCCTCGTACATCCCCACCACATCGCCGCTGTCAGCCATGTCGATCGCCGTGCCGTCGGTGGTCGAGACGGCCACCTGCCCGGTGAGCACGGCGTGAATCGCGGCCACGTCACCCGGCTTGAAGAGCGTGGCGCCAGCAGCCAGCGGCACCACGCGCGCGGCTCCGGCCAGTCGCACCAGCTCGGCCGACGTGGCGCGCTGCAGGAGCGGACTGGCCTGCAACAACAACAGGCCGTCGAGCGCCTGCACGCCGTCGGCCACGCGCCGCTGCAACTCGGGCGAGAGCTCTCCGTGCACCACCGTCCGCCAGGCCGGTGCGCACCGCGTCTCGAGCAGCATACGGAAGATGCCCTGGGCGATCTCCACGTTCTCCGACACGAGCGTGAGGAACTCTTCGGTGGTCATCGTGAGGGTGATCGTGGGCTCGAGGGCCGTGGCCGTACCACGCACGGGGTGTCCTTCGAGCACGTCGTCGAAACCAATCACACCTGGCGCCGCCACCTCCGCGCGTGCTTCGCGCTCACTCGTCACGGCCACCCGGCCGTCGAGCACAAAGTGCAGCATGTCGGCGGCGTGGCCCTCCTGCGCGATGACGCGCCCGGCTTCGTGCCGCACCTGGCGCCCCAGGCTGGCCACGCGAAAGAGCTCATCCACCGACACGAAGTCGAAGAGCTGAATCCGGCGCAGCCGGTCGGCGAGTTCGACCGCAGGAAGCGGCTCCTGCCAGAGCACGCGGCGCTTCTCGGCGGGCATGCGGTGCGCCGCCAGGGCCCACGAGGCGGCCTCGAACACCCACCAGTCGCGCGCGGGCCGGTGCTCGAGCGCGTGCTCCAGATCTGGGGTCAGCGACCACAGCTGGCGTGCTTCCACCAGCTGAATCGCGGTGGCCGCCACTTCCTGGCTCCCGTCGTGCACGAGCTGCGCCAGCGTGTCCTCGACGTCGCGCTGCCTGGTGCGGAACATCGAGTTGCCCTTGCGCACCCGCACATCGAGAGGCATGTCTTCGGCCAGCAGCATCACCCGCCCTCGGGACTCGCCCTTCAGGATGTTGTCGAGGAACTCTGCCGCGCTCGCACGACTGCGTGCATCGCCCGACGTGAGCGCGTGGCGCACGGCCGCGATGTCGCTCGACGCATGGCCGAGGCCAAGTAGCGCGAACACGCGGTTGAAGGCCCGGTCGTACTTCTGGCTGAGCGTGCGCGCCAGCAGGCAGTCCTGGTCGAGGCCGCCGGCATGGAACAGGTTGTAGTGCAGGGTGAGCCGGTCGAACGCCCGGGCTGTTTCCGCCGACACCAGGCGGTCGATGGTCGCCTGCGGCACGGTCAGCTCTGGGGTGGTGCGGCGCAGGTGTTCGAGCGCGGCCAGGACCTTGTAGCGCAGGAACCCGTCGGGGTCCTCGAGGCCCTCGAGCAGCGCCTGCAGCGAGGCGGCGCACGGGATACGCGCGAGCGTCGCCGGGATGTGCCGGCGCACCCAGATATCTTCCTCGCGGTCGCGCATGAAGTAGACGAGCGTCGGCACGATGTCTTCGCCGTAGCTGGCGAGCACCTCGCGGGCCGCCCCCTTCAGCAGCCGGTTGCGCAGCAGCGACACGAGCGGCGTCACGTACAGGTAGTCGCCGCCGCCCAGCCGGGCCGCACTCCTGATGGCGTCTCGCGCCACGTCGACGTCGGTGTCGAACATGAGCGGCATGAGCAGGGGACGAAACTCCGGGTTGGCCACCCGGCCGAGCGCTCGCGCCACCTCGGCGCGCGTGCTGGCGCGTTGCTCGCGCGAGTCGTCGATGAGGGCGCGGAACGCGTCGGCTGCGGCGGACACGTCCGTCGGGTCAGTGCTGCTCGAGAGCGCCGAGGCCGCCGTGACGACGAGCGCGGGGTCGGTGTCGTGCAAGTACGGCCGCATCAGGGCCGCAGCCTCCTCGCCCTTCACCGCGGCCAGCGCCCGCACCGCCGCGCTGCGCACGTCGCCTTCAACGTCGGTGAGCCCGCGCGAGATGCCCCGCAGCCAC
>JANNEJ010000013.1:0-3101 GCA_031378585.1 Acidobacteriota bacterium
ATTCGGCACCCACTGCCCGGCAGCGCGTGAGTAGTCGAGAAACAGCATCGAGGCGACCGCATCGACTCGCAGGCCGTCGATGTGGAACTCGCGCAGCCAGAAGAGCGCGTTGCTCAGCAGGAAGGTCCGCACCTCGTGACGGCTGTAGTTGAAGACGAGTGTGCCCCAGTCCTGGTGTTCGCCCTGCCGCGGGTCGGCGTGCTCGTAGAGCGCCGTTCCGTCGAAGCGAGCCAGCCCGTGCGCGTCCTTGGGAAAGTGGCCTGGCACCCAATCGAGCAGCACCCCGATTCCGGCCTGATGGCAGGCATCGACGAAGTATCGAAAGTCGTCTGGGGTACCGAAGCGGCTGGTCGGCGCGAAGAAGCCGATCACCTGATAGCCCCACGACCCGGTGAAGGGATGTTCCATTACCGGCAACAACTCGATGTGCGTGAAGCCCAGGTCGTGCACGTAGGGCACGAGCTCGGCCGCCATCTCGCGGTAGGTCATGACACGCCCGCCGCGCTCGGCGCGCTTCCACGAACCGAGGTGCACCTCGTAGATCGACATCGGCGCGGCGTCGACCAGCGGCGGGCGACGCGCGGCCATCCAGGCGCCGTCCTGCCAGGAATAGCCGTCGCGCCAGACGACTGACGCCGTGTCGGGCGGGGCCTCGAATGTGCGGCCATACGGGTCCGACTTCTGCACGGCGCGGCCACGGGCATCCACGATCTCGAACTTGTAGCGGGGCCCGGGTTCGAGACCCGGCAAGAAGATCTCCCAGACGCCCGACGACGCCTGCAGACGCATGGCGTGCACGCGCCCATCCCAGGCGTTGAAGTCGCCAATCACGCTGACATGCGCGGCGTTGGGCGCCCAGACCGCAAACTGCACGCCGGGCGTGCCGCCGTGCGACACGAGCCGCGCGCCGAGGACGTCGTACGCACGGTAGTGCGTGCCTTCCGCGAGCAGGTGGGCGTCGATGGCGCCGAAGATGGGGCCGTAGCGGTAGGGATCGTCGAGCGTGTGCGCGTGACCCGAGGGCTCGGTCACCTGCAGACGGTAGTCGAAGGTGGCAAGCTCGCCCTCGACGAGGGCCTCGAAGAGCCCGCCGTCGTGCACGCGCGCCATCTCAGTCGCCGCCCCGCCAGGGTGCCGCACCACGGTCACGCGGGTGGCGCCAGGACGGACGGCGCGCACCACCAGCCCAGCGCCGGACTCGTGGGGGCCCAGCACGCGAAACGGGTCGCGGTGCCGCCCGGTCACCAGGGCGTGGACGTCCGCGGCAGACAGGAGTGAGGGCGAGGGCATCATGACACCGGGGCGATTGTAGCGTGGCGTCGTGGTCTCTGACCCGCGCTATGATCGCAACCTATGACACCAGGACTCTACGCACAATTCACGACCACCGAAGGCAATTTCACGGTCAGGCTGTTCGAGAAAGACACCCCGAAGACCGTCGCCAACTTCGTGGCGCTGGCCGAAGGCACGAAGGAGTGGACCGATCCGTCCACGCGCACCAAGACGTCGCGCCCGCTCTACAACGGGCTCATCTTCCACCGCGTCATCGCCGACTTCATGCTGCAGGGCGGCTGCCCGTTGGGCAACGGCATGGGCGGGCCGGGCTACAAGTTCGAGGACGAATTCGCGCCAGGGCTGAGGCACGACAAGGAAGGCATTCTGTCGATGGCTAACTCCGGCCCCAACAGCAACGGCAGCCAGTTTTTCATCACGCTGGTGCCCACGCCCTGGCTGGACAACAAGCATTCGGTGTTTGGCGAGGTTGCCGAGGGCATCGAGGTGATTCGCGCGATTGGGAAGACGCAGACCGGGCGGCAGGATCGGCCCGCCAAGGACATCACGATTCAGTCGGTGACCATCGAACGCGTAGAGTGACGCGGCAAGCTGCGCGCTAGGTGCGGTTGGCGCGGCGGCGTGTGTCGCCTGCAGGGCCACCGGGCTTGGGCCCGGTGCGGCGAACGACGACCGACAGGCCGGCCAGCACGACCGACAGGAGCGCCATGGAGGCCAGCTCTGGCACTTCGGTCGCACGCTGTCCGATTGGTTCCGCTGCCGCGACCACACCCGAGAGCACTGAAGACATCGTCAACATTACTGAGCCCCTATTCTATCCGCGAATGGGAAGGCGTCACACGACACAAGTTCCCATCACGTGGGTTTTGGGGCCAAAAACATGCAAAATCGGCGTAACTGTCTTGACGCCGCAGGCCTTTATGCTGGCCTTGTCCCGACTTCGCGAGTGACCTGGAGATGGCGATTCGCACGAGCGTGCCTGAACCGTTGTGGTTCAGGACAGTTCGGTCGCGTGGTGGGCGTGCGGGGCGGGGACGAACCTGGCGGGGAGAGAAGCCCGGGGAAGCGGGTGAACCGCCTCCCCGGTTGATGCCATTACAGGCTCGACGACTTGCTGAGCGCGCCGGCGAGGTTGTTCAGGGCCACTTCGAGCGTCTTGCGCGACGTGCCGACGTTCATGCGCATGTGGTGGTCTGAGCCCTTGCCGTACGACTGGCCCGAGTTGAGATGCACCCGTGCATTCTTCACCAGGTAGCGCTCGAGCATTTGTTCCTTCGTGACCATCGCCACGTTGGCCGCCTTGGTGCGATTGAAGTCGGCGGCCATGGCCTCGGTGCCGATCTTGGTGGCGAACTCCGTGAAGTCGAGCCACATCAGGTAGGTGCCCTGCGGCTTCATCGTCTTGACGCCTGGCAGCTTCGAGTTGACGAAGTCGGTCGCAAAGCTCGTGTTGCCGTCGATGTACTCGACCAGCTGGCTCTGCCAGTCCTCGCCCTCAGGCGTGTAGGCGCCCATGTTCGCGACGATGCCGAGCGTGTTGAGGTCGGGGCGGTGGTGGACCTTGATGCGGTCCATGTAGTCCTTGTTGGTCGTGTAGAACCACGCAATCTTGTGGGCTGCGAGACCGAACGACTTGCTGGCCGCCTTGAACGTGATGCTGTTGTTCACGACGTCCTTGTTCGACAGGCTCGCAAACGGGGTGTACTTCTGTCCCTTGGCCACGAAGTCGCAATGGATCTCGTCGGCCAGCACCACGACACGGTGCTTGAGGCAGATCTCGCCGATGCGGAGCAGGTCTTCCGGGCTCC
>JANNEJ010000024.1:0-10560 GCA_031378585.1 Acidobacteriota bacterium
CATGACCCTCCCGCTTCGCGCCACCGCCTGAGTCTGTCACGGACCGGTAGTGGTCTAGTTTCACTACCCGGAGCCACGCTGGCTTGACATGTCGGGAGGCCCATGTGAGACTCACCCTCGTGCCCCGGGCAGTACTGACCTGCGCGTGTTGTTGCTGCGGAGAACACGCCTCCGACCGTCGCGTTGTGTCTTCCTGGATCGTGCAGCCCTAAAGTTTTCCTCCGCACGAACAAGTTGTCGCAAGGTCCGGCTCGGAAGGCTTCTGAAGCCTTCCGGGCTTTCTTTTTTGGCGTTGAAAGGTGGCGTGATGACAACTCAGCCGTTTTCTCACTGGATGGTGGCGGCGGCGGTCGCAGGGGCCAGCTCGGCCCTCGTCTTGGCGCAAGACACCAGGTCGCTGGCCGGCACGTGGGACGGCACTGTCACGGTCAGCACCAGCAGCAACGGCGTCACGACGCCAGTCGACGTGCCGTTCCCGTTCGAGATCACGAATGCCGGCGGCAAGACGAGCGCGTCATTCCTGAATGGCGATCTCCGCATTGCCTCCACCGCGAGCGCAATCGAGGGCGACCAGGTCGTCTTTACCTTCGGCCAATACGGTTCAACGCTCAAGGCCACGCTCAGGGACGGCGTGCTGGCCGGACAATACGAACGACCCAAAGGCCGCGGCAACCCACTGCCCTTCAAGGCCGTGCCGGCCACGGCCGTTGCGTCACGCGTGAAGGCTCCTGCCATTGACGGCGTCTGGATCGTGCAGGCGAAGAGCCGGAGAGCCGAATCCGCCTGGCGCTTCATCGCTCAACAGAAGGGCTCGCTGGTCACGGCGACGATCCTGCGCATCGATGGAGATACAGGAACGCTCTACGGCTCCTTCACGGACGGCAAGTTCGTGCTCGGTCATTTTTCCGGGGCAAGGCCTTTGCTGGTCGAGGTGACGCCGAACGCCGACGGCACGCTCACCATCAGCCAGAACAAGCAGCCCGGCATGCTGGCCGCTCGCGAGGGCGAGGCCACGGCCCGATTGCTTGGCACACCGACCGATCCGGCCGTCTACACCAGCATGAAGGATCCAACCGAGCCCTTCAGGTTCAGCTTCCCCAATCTCGAGGGCGAGATCGAATCGAACACCGACGACAAGTACAAGGGCAAAGTGCTGCTCGTGAACATCGCCGGCAGCTGGTGCCCGAACTGCCACGACGAGACGCCGTTCCTGGTGGCGCTCTACAGGAAGTACAAGGCCAAGGGGTTCGAGATTGTCGGGTTGTCATTCGAGGAAGACGAGCAGCAGCCGGGGCTCGCCCGGCTGAGAGCGTTCAACGCCACCTACGGCATCGACTACACGGTGCTGGTCCCGGGCAATCCCGACCAACTGAACGAGAAGGTACCGCAGGCACGCAACCTCGACGCGTTCCCGACGTCGTTCTTCGTCGGGCGCGACGGCCGCGTGCGCGCCGTGCACGCGGGGTTTCCGAGCCCGGGCAGCGGCGAGTTCTACCGGGACGCGGAGAAGGACGTCACCGGGTTGGTCGAGAAGCTCCTCGCGGAGCGCGCGCCCGGGACGGCGCGGTAGGGTCGCGCGTTGACCGTGCAGAGGAGCGACATGCATCGCAGGCACCTGCTCTTGTGTGTGCTCGCGCTGACCGTGGCGCCGCTCGACGCGCAAACGCGGCGGCCGCGCGCGGAGTTGACGCCGACGGTTGAGACCACAGCGATCCGGCCTGGCACGGCAGTCCAGCTGTCGCTCACGGTGACACTGCCTGAAGACGTGCACGTGCAATCGGACAAGCCGCGCGATCCGAACCTGATTCCAACGGTGCTCACCTTCGACGCGCCGGTCGGCGTGACGGTCGAGTCCATCGAGTATCCGGCGCCCACCGACCTGCAGCAAGCCGGCGCCGCGCAGCCGCTGGCGGTGTTTGGCAGCGAGTTTGCGATCATCGTCAAGGTGTCGGTCGCGGCCACGCTCGGCCAGGGGGACGTGATCCTGCCGGCGGTTCTTCGCTACCAGGCATGCAACGCGTCGGTGTGTTTCCCGCCGTCTCGCGCCACCACGCAGTGGACGCTCGAGGTGCTGCCAGTGGAACGGAGATAGGCGGACGACGACACCGGCAGGGTCGGGACCTTTGTCCACGGCCCCCGCGCCGCAGGTCAGTGTCGCATCGCAGTCCGCTCCCGCCAATTGCGCCGCGCCTGGCCCACTGCAGCACACCAAGAACGGCGAGCACGGTCGGTAGTATCGGGCCGCAGACAGTCTCCGCGCACGCGGCATCACGCGAGAGAACTGAGTCTTGTTGCGCATTCCGGCTGGCGGCCGCCACGACGAGGCCTGCCCGAACGCAGCCGCGAAAAGTCTTTCTTCTGAGTGACTTTATGCCTGCCGATTCGAGACAGCACCGTCTTAAGCAATAATGCGCTCGGCTTCGCGTTGAGACCAACTCTTGCCGAGCGGCTCGCGCTCGTTCTCGGAGCAACGATTCGGGCAAACGAGGCCGTAACTCAGAGGGCGAAGCTGTATCGTGAAGCGCTACCCTGTGATGACTGGCACCTGGTCGACAAGAGCGACTCCTGGTAAGAACGGGTGTGTCCCGCGCTGGTGCGCGTTTGCGGTCACGGCATTGTGCTGTTGTCTGTTCCAGCCGCGTGTCGCGGCCCAAGCGCAGCCAGATCCCTTCGAGACGGCCCGCCATCGCCGCGGTCTGCTCGCGATCAGCCCTTCGTTCTCCATGCTCGATTTCGGCGTGGACACCAACGTGTTCAACGACGTCACGGACCCCAGGACGGCCTTCACGACCATCATTCGCCCTGCAGCCGACATCTGGCTGCGAGCTGGCCGCGTGCGCGTAGCCGCAACCTCACAGGTCTCCTACAACTACTTCCAGCAGTTCTCCTCGGAACGCTACTTCGGCACCGACGACCGCGTGCGCCTCGAAGTGCGCGGCCCTCGCGTGATCCCCTTCGGCACCTTCTCGTTTCTCAGCACGCGGGACCGCATCTCGCCAGAAGTGGACGCGCGTGTCCGTCGCACCGAGTGGACGGCCGGAGGCGGAGCGGATGTGGAGCTCGGCGGGCGCCTGACGGCCCGGATCTCCGCCAGCCATTTCGAGACGAGCTACAACCAGGCGGCGGGCGTTGGCGGGTTTGCGATCGCGCTGGATCGGCGCGAAAATCGTGCGGCGGCGGCGCTCCGGTACCGGCTGACGCCACTGACGACGCTGGTCGCCGGGCTGACGCGACAGACGAGTCGGTTCGTCTACGCCACCGAGCGCGATGCGAACACGCTGTCGGTACTGCCCGGCGTGGAGTTCAATAGTCTGGCGCTCATCACCGGCACGGGCTTCGTGGGCTATCGCCGCTTCGACTTCCTCGATCCGCGTCTGAAGGATTTCAACGGGATGGTGGGTTCCATCGATCTGGCGTACGTCTTACGCGGCGCGACGCGCTTTGGCCTCACGGCTGATCGCGACGTCGAGAACTCCTTCGAGCTGCAGCAGCCCTATTTCGTGTCGACGGGCGCCGGCTTCCGAGTGACGCAGCAGGTCACCGAACGGTGGAGCGCGATGGGCTATGTCTCGCGGCGTACCTTGGACTACCGCGCGGCGCTGCCGCTTGCGGCGGTCGTGCCGCGCACGGACCGGGTACTCTATCTGAACGGAAGTATCGGGGCGCGCATCAGCGCGCGTACGCGCACGGAGTTCAGCGCGTCTTACCAGCAGCGGTCGTCGGTGCAGCTGAGGCGCCAGTT
Source organism: Acidobacteriota bacterium (assembly GCA_031378585.1). Lineage (GTDB taxonomy): Bacteria > Acidobacteriota > Vicinamibacteria > Vicinamibacterales > UBA2999 > CADEFD01. The sequence continues at coordinate 3,743 of JANNEJ010000024.1, forward strand.
CGACAGCCTCCGCATCGGGGGCGCGCTCTTCTACGAGTTCTGACCATGACCATACCGCTCGTCACACTCACGGAGGTCGGCACGCCTCTCGTACGACGGCAGGCCCGGCGCCTGGGCCTTCTCCTCGCCGTCGTGGTCGTGGCCGCAGTTGGTGTGGCGGCGCAGCCCACCACTCCCGGCGATTACGTCATCGGTCCACGCGACCTCATCGCCGTGCAGGTATTCGGGGAGCCGAACGCCTCGGGCACCTTCAGGGTCGAAGCAGACGGCACGATTACGCTGCCGCTCATCGGGCGCGTGAAGGCCGGCGGCAACACGCTTCGTCATACGCAGGACGAGATCACGAAGAAGCTGGCGGACGGATTCTTCACGGATCCGCAGGTCAACGCGTCGGTTCAGGAATACGGCAGCCAGAAGGTCTTCGTGGTTGGAGAGGTGCGCAGTCCTGGCAGCTATCCCCTGTCCGGCGAGACGACCCTGCTCGCCGCGCTGGCCCTCGCTGGCTCCACGCTCCCCAGCGCGGGTGACACGATCATCATCAACCGTCCGAAGACCGGCTCGCCCGACCCGGGGGCGGCCGACGCCGCCGGTAGCGACGAGTTCGTGCGGGTCAGCCTGCGCGACCTGCAGTCCGGGCTGGCGTCGTCGAAGAACCTGCGGCTCCAACATGGAGACACCGTGTTTGTCCCGAAGGTGGAATCGATCTTCGTCACCGGACAAGTGCGCAGCGCCGGCGCGTTTCCGTTCCAGGATGGCCTCACGGTCCTCCAGGCGGTGGCGCTTGCCGGCGGCGTGAACGACCGAGGGTCGATGTCGCGCATCACCATCGTCCGGTCGGTCAAAGGCGTCAAGACCGAGATCAAGGCCAAGGCCACCGACGCGGTCCGGCCAGGTGACACCATTCTCGTCAAGGAGCGTTTCTTCTGATGCCCTGGCGCCCCGCGTGCGGCGGCCAATCATGCCGCCAGTCGTCCTCCCGTCGTCCCACCCTCGTTCTGGAAGTGATGGTCGTTCCATGCCCGATTACCTAGGACCAACCGGCGCCATCGATGAGACCTGGATTCGCTCCAATTCCCGAATCCTTTATCGGCATCGGCTGCCAGCGGCGGCCGTGCTCGCCACGGCGGTCCTGGCGGCGGTGGTCTACGTGTTTGCGGCCACACCGATCTTCGAGGGCCGCACTCAGCTCCTGATTCAGGTGCAGACGCCAGAGGCGATCAAGTTCCGTGAGGCGCCAGACGACACACAGCTGACCACCGACGATTACCAGACGCAGTATGGCGTGTTGCGCAGCCGCACCCTGGCCCGGCGCACCATCGACACGCTGAAGCTCTGGGATCACCCGGAGTTCCGCGCCGATGCCAGCCGAACCAACGGCGGATCCGGCGGTGGCACCGCCGCGCCGGCCGCCGCGGCGGAGGAAACCGCTCAGCAGACCGCGGTCATCAACGGCTTCTTGAAGAAGCTGTCGATCGAGCCGGTCACCAACAGCCGTCTGGTCGACGTCGCGTTTCAGGCCGCCGATCCCAAGCTCGCGGCGCAGGTGGCCAATACGCTGTCGCAGACCTACATCGACCAGAACGTCGAGGGCCGCTTCGAGACCTCGCGCGCCGCCGCCGAGTGGCTGGAGGCGCAGCTCAGTCAGCAGCGCGGACGGCTCGAGCAGGGCCAGCAGAGCCTCCAGCGTTATCGCGAGAAGAACCCGGGCGCCGGCGCCGACAACACGACCAACATCGTCGCCCACAAGCTGGCCGACCTGAATGCCGCCGTGACCCGCGCCGAGACACAGCGGATCGAGAAGCAGGCAGCCTTCGAGCGACTGAGCAGCATCCAGAACGACCAGCTGGCGCTCGACACGTTCCCCGCGGTGCTGGCCAGCCCGTTCATCCAGGCACTCAAGACCGAGCTGGCCGGACTAGAGGCGCAGCGCCAGGAGATGTCGCAGCGTCTGGGCGAGCGGCACCCCGACATGGTCAAGCTCAATCCCGCCATCGAGAGCGCCCAGGCCCGGCTGCAGAGCGAAATCGGCAAGATCGTGCAGTCGGTCGAGAACGAGTACCTTGCGGCGCAGTCAAACGAACAGCGCCTGTTGGCCGAACTGGCGGCGCAGCAGGGCAAGGCGGTGGCGCAAGACCGCCGTGCCGTCGACTTCGGCGTGATCCAGCGCGAAGTCACGACCAATCAGCAGTTGTTCGACAGCCTGATGCAGCGCGCCAAGGAGCTGGGCATCCAAGGCGACTTCAGGTCCACCAACGTCCGCATCGTCGATCAGGCCGAAGTGCCGAGCCGGCCGATCCGGCCGGCCCGCTTGCAGGCGCTGCTCCTGGCGCTCCTGGTCGGCACAACCCTGGCCTTTGGCACAGCCGTGAGCCTGGAGCGGCTCGACCCGCGCATCAAGTCGCCAGTCGAGATTCCCGCGTACCTGGGCCTGCCGTACCTGGGCCTGGTGCCGGAAGTGCCACCCGCCGACGTGGCCACCGGTCGGCCGCCGCTTGGCAAGAGCGCCCCGCCGGTACTGGTGAACGCCTTCAAAGACCTGAGTACGACGCTCATCATCAAGTCGGATCCGGCTGCCCCGCGCATCGTCATGGTCTGCAGTGCGGGGCCTGGCGACGGCAAGACGCTGGTGGCCTCGAACCTCGCGTGCGCACTTGCCACCACAGGTCACCGCGTCGTCCTGGTCGACGTGGACATGCACCGTCCGCGGGTGCACGAAGTGTTCGGGATCGCCAAGGCGACCGGGCTCACCGACGTGCTCGCCGGCAAGGCCACGCTCGACCAGACCGTACGTCCGTCGTCGACCGAGCGACTGTGGCTGATGTCAGCCGGCCAGCCGCCCGACCACGCAGTGGCGTTCCTCGGCAGCGGTACCCAGTTCGGCGACCTGCTGACCGCACTCGCCAAGGAATTCGACTGGGTGGTCATCGACTCGCCGCCGGTGCTTGCGGTGGCCGACAGCACGCTGATCGCCCGGGACGTGATGGGCGTGGTGTTCGTGGTCAGCACGCAGAAGACCACCCGCGAGGCCGCCCGCGCGGCCATCGAACGTCTGGACAGCGCCGGGGCGCGTTTCTACGGGGCGTTGCTGAATCGGGCCGACACCACCCGCCACGCCTACTACTTCGACCCCTACTACCGCCATGAGTACGGCGCCTACTACGGCCGGGATGCCCGAGGTGGCGTGTCGCCGATGCGCGTCGCCGTTCCCCGCCGAGACAAAGCAGCGCCGGCCCCAGCGCTCCACGGCAATCTCAAGGGCAATGGGACCGAAAAGAGTGCCGGGACGGTGACGCCGACCGGCAACGGCGACGGACACCGCCCCTCCGCGTCCGGTGGTCAGCGGCGCGCCGCGCCCAAGTCACCATCCCTGACCGGCCGGTCGCAGCCGGCCGACCGGAACTGACGAGCCCCGTCATGAGCGCCCACACCACCGCGCTGCCGGCCCCGGGGCCGCCCATCGTCCGCGTCGAGGCCTCCGGACGCCGGGTGGCGCTCGGTCTGGCCGACGTGTGGGAATACCGTGAACTTCTCTACTTCCTGGTGTGGCGCGACATCAAGGTCCGCTACAAACAGACGGTGCTGGGCGCCGCGTGGGCCATCATCCAGCCGTTCTTCACGATGCTGATCTTCAGCGTCGTGTTCGGACGGCTCGCACGAATCCCCTCCGACGACGTGCCCTACCCATTGTTCTGCTTCGCAGCCCTCGTGCCGTGGACCTTCTTCTCCAGTGGCATGCTGCAGGCCGCAAACAGCCTGGTGGGCAACACGAACCTGTTGAAGAAGGTCTTCTTCCCACGGCTCGTCATCCCGATCGCCGCCATCGCCGCCATGATGATGGACTTCGGCTGCGCGTTCCTCGTGCTCCTCGCCATGATGATTTACTACGGCGTGGTGCCTTCCCTGGCCGTCACGGCCGTGCCCCTCTTCGTCCTGCTGGCATTTGGTACCTCGCTCGGCGCGGGACTGTGGCTCTCGGCGCTGAACGTGAAGTTCCGCGACGTCAAGTACGTCGTCCCGTTCCTGCTCCAGGTCTGGATGTTCGCCACGCCCATCGCCTACCCGAGCAGCCTGCTGGACGGGCCCTGGCGGACCGTCTACGCACTGAACCCCATGGTTGGCGTCGTGGACGGCTTCCGCTGGGCGTTGCTCGGCACGGCGACCGTCCCCGATCGCACCCTGCTCGCCTCGAGCGCCATGGCGGCGCTGCTCCTGATTTCAGGGGCGTACTACTTCCGGCACACCGAGCGCACGTTCGCCGATATCGCCTGAACGTCCGGTGCCCACCACATGAGCGCAGCCATCACGGCGGTCGACCTGTCGAAGAAGTACCGGCTGCGCGCGACCGATCAGCCCTACTACTTCACCCTGCGCGACACGCTGTCGTCGGCGGGCCGTTCCGCCGTGCAGTTCCTCACGGGCCGAGGCGTTCGGCGCAAAGACGCGCAGCGCGATTTCTGGAGTCTCGACGGCCTGTCATTCGAGGTGCAACCCGGCGAAGTGGTCGGGGTCATTGGCCACAACGGCGCGGGGAAGAGCACGCTGCTCAGGATCCTGTCTCGCATCACCGAGCCCACGCGAGGCTGGGCGGAGATCAGGGGGCGCGTGGGGTCGCTGCTCGAGGTGGGCACGGGCTTTCACGAAGAGCTCACGGGACGCGAGAATCTGTTTCTGAACGGCGCCATTCTCGGCATGAAGAAGGCGGACATCCGGCGCCGCTTCGACGCGATCGTCGACTTCGCCGAGCTCGGCGCCTTTGTCGATACGCCAGTCAAGCACTATTCGAGTGGCATGTACATGCGGCTGGCATTCTCGGTTGCGGCCCACCTCGAACCGGATGTGCTGCTGGTCGACGAAGTGCTGGCCGTCGGCGATCTCGCGTTCCAACGCAAGTGCCTGCACAAGATGGAGGCCATCGCCGGCGAAGGCCGTACCGTTCTCTTCGTGAGCCACAACCTGGCGGCCGTCAAGGAACTCTGCCAGACGTCGATTGTGCTGAAGAACGGGACGCTCGCCTACCGGGGCTCAGCGGCCAACGGCGTCGCCGCCTATCTCCGGCTCACCGAGTCTGAGGCCGACGGCGAGGCCCGCGGCACGGCGTGGCGGCGCCTGGCCGTCGACGGCACGCTTGCCCACGAAGCCGTACCGGTGGCGTCTGGCCAGCCGTTTGCGCTGTCGGCGGTGTTGCACTGTGACGAGCCATTTCGTCGGGGACGATTCAGCTGTCAACTGGCCAATGCGTCGCGCGACCTGCTGATCTCACAGGGCATCGACAGCCGCGACGTCCGGTTGACGGTGGTCGAAGCGGCAACCTACGAGCTCCGCGTCGTCTTTCCGGGGTTGTGGCTGACCCCCGGCATCTATTCCGCGTGGCTGCGATTCAACGGTGAAACGGGTTCGGTGAGCCGCGACTTCGACTCGCCGCCGGTGCTCATCAACGTCACCGGGTCCCTCGATGGCGAAGGCAAGAGCGTATTGACGGCACCGCTCGAGTGGCACGTCACACAGGGCGAGCGCTGCGCCGCACTCGTCTAGCTGCAACTCTTCAATGTGTGGCATCGCCGGCTGGATTGGACATGTCGACGACGGGCTGGCCGTCGCGGAGCGGATGCGTGCCCGCCTGCGCCACCGCGGCCCCGACGGCTCCGGCGTGCGGCCGTGTGGCGACGCAACGCTGATCCACACGCGGCTGAGCATCATCGATCGCTCGGAGCACGGGGCTCAGCCGATGCCCGGCGCGGGTGGACGGATCTGGACGGTGCTGAACGGCGAGATCTACAACCACGCCGCCTTGAGAACCGCCCTGCAGGCGAAAGGCCACCAGTTCCGTGGCCGCTCCGATACCGAGGTGATTCCCGCGCTCTACGACGAGTACGGGGACGACTTCGTCTCACACCTGCGCGGCATGTTCGCCATCGGGCTCTACGACGTCGCCGCCCGCCGCCTGATCGTCGTGAGGGACCGGTTCGGCATCAAGCCCGTGTTCTACACGGCCACGGACCAGCGGCTGGCGTTTGCCAGCGAGATCCGGGCGCTCCGCGAGCTGCCGGGCATCGACGACCGGCCCAACCTCCAGTCGATCTTCGACTACCTCGCGCTGTCCTACATCGTGGCCCCGGACACGCTGCTGCGGGGCGTCCAAGCGCTCGAGCCCTCGATGTTCCTCGAGGCCCGGATGGACGGAGATCGGGTCGTGCACACCCTCCGCCGGTATCACCAGTGGGTCGTCGCTCCCAATCTCGACTGGTCACTCGAGGACGCCGTCGATGAGACCGAAGGCCTGCTGACCAGTGCGGTGGAGAGGCAGATGGAAAGCGACGTGCCACTCGGGTCGTTGCTGAGCGGAGGCATCGACTCGTCACTCGTGAGCGCTGCCGCGCAGCGCGCCACGGGTCAACTCCAGACGTTCAATGTCCAGTTCCCCGAGGGCTACGACGAAACCTGGGCCGCGGTGGCGGTGGCGCGTCATATCGGCAGCACGCACCGCACACTGCGCCTCGAGGACGGCGAGGCCACCTGGGAGCGGGTGACCAGCCTGCTGGGACAGTCGGGGCAGCCGTTTGCAGACACCTCGCTGTTTGCGGTGCATGCCGTCAGCCGGCTGATGCGGCAGCATGTCGCGGTGGCGCTCTCGGGCGACGGCGGTGACGAGGGGTTTGGCGGCTACGACGTGACCTGGCAACTCGCGCGATACGCGCGGCTGCAGCGCGTGCCTGCCGCCGTGTGGTCCTTCGCCAGCGTGCTCGCCACCCCGCTGGCGCGCGCTGGTCTGGTGCGATGGTGGCTACCCGAGCGAATTGCCGACCTCCCGACAGCTGACG
>JANNEJ010000039.1:0-1636 GCA_031378585.1 Acidobacteriota bacterium
CGCGGGCCTGGGGGTGCACCTGGGCCAGGGCGACCTGCCCGCGGCCGAAGCGCGCGCGCTGCTCGGGCCCGACGCCGTCGTCGGTCTGTCCACGCACACCCCCGCGCAACTCGCGCGCGCCCTCAGTCTCCCCGTCAGCTACGTCGCCTACGGACCGGTCTTTGCCACCACCACGAAGGTCGATCCTGACCGTGTCGTAGGCCTGGCGGGTGTGGCGGATGCGGCGGCGGCTCTCTCCCGCTCGGGCCTGCCGCTGGTGGCCATCGGCGGGATCACGGCGGCGACCGCGGCAGACGTGCGCCGTGCGGGCGCCACGAGTGTGGCGGTGATTTCGGATCTATTGGCAGGCCCAGAGACTCCGGAAGGCCGGGTTCGTCGGTTTCTCTCGGTCCTCCACGACGCACACCCTGTATAATTCCCCCGGCTTTGGGCCCGTTCCGCGTCTGATGCGGCGACGGTCGCTCCAAATGGAGGCGGCATGGATTCGAACCTGCTCAAGACGAAGTCCATCGAGCAACTCGTCGGCGACGTCGAACACGGCAGCAAGGCTCTCAAACGCAGCCTCACGGCGTGGGATCTCACACTCCTTGGAATCGGCGGCATCATCGGCACCGGGATCTTCGTGCTGACGGGTACGGCCGCGGCCAACCAGGCCGGCCCCGCCATCATGATGTCCTACCTCTTCGCTGGTCTGGCCTGCGGGTTTGCCGCGCTGTGCTACGCGGAGTTCGCCTCGATGATTCCGATCGCCGGCAGCGCCTACACCTACGCCTACGCCACGATGGGTGAGCTGTTTGCGTGGATCATCGGTTGGGACCTGATTCTCGAGTACGCCGTCGGCTCCATGACGGTGGCGATCGGGTGGAGCGGATACATGCAGAAGCTGCTCTCAGGCGCCGGGATCACGCTGCCGCTGTGGATGTCGGCGGCGCCGAGCGCGTCGAGCCCCGGCACCATCGTCAACCTGCCAGCGGTGATCATCGTGCTCTGCATCATGTATCTGCTGGTCGTGGGTGTCCGTGAGAGCGCGCGCTTCAACGCCGTCATGGTGGGAATCAAGCTGGCGGCCGTGTTGTTCTTCATCGGGGCCGGCGCGGTGTACGTGAAGCCCGAGAATTGGGACCCTTTCACGCCGTATGGCTGGTCAGGCGTCATGGGCGCAGCCGGAGTGGTGTTCTTTGCCTACATCGGCTTCGACGCCGTATCGACCACGGCCGAGGAGGCGAAGAACCCGCAGCGCGATCTGCCGATCGGCATCATTGCCTCGCTGGTCGTCTGCACGACGCTCTACCTGATCGTCGCTGCGGTGCTTACCGGCATCGTGCCGGTCGTGGACTACAAGGCCGACCAGGCGTTCCTCAACGCGCCGGTCGCCTTCGCGCTCAGCCTCATCGGGCAGGACTGGGCCGCCTATCTGGTGTCTGCCGGGGCGGTCGCCGGCATCACCTCGGTGCTGCTCGTCATGCTCATGAGCCAGCCGCGCATTTTCTTCGCGATGAGCCGCGACGGCTTGCTGCCGCAGGGCGTCAGCAAGGTGCACCCAAAGTTCGGTACGCCCTACATCACCACGATCATCACGTGCATCGTCGTCGCGATCGTGGCCGGCGTGACGCAGATTCAGACCGTCGGTGAGATG
>JANNEJ010000040.1:0-1992 GCA_031378585.1 Acidobacteriota bacterium
GACCAAACGCTTGATGGTGCCCTTGATACTTGCCATGTCGTCTCCTCTGTCGTCGCGTCATCACCCGGCTCGCCCAGAATTAGGACAACGCCGGGGGTTCCACTGCGCTCCACGGTCGTAGCCGTGTCGCGGTGGCGCAGCACGCGTTGCCCAGTGCAACGAATGGCTTCGATGAGGGCTGGAGACATGATTTCGACACCGGACGGCATCGAAGCAGCGGCAGGACTCAAGAAAGCGGAACGCCGACAGTATAGCAGGGTATTCGCCAGGCCCATCAAGGATTTTATCTGAGCCGGAGCGGGCAAGTCCGGACTGCCCGGCTAGAAGCGCAGCCGCAGAGGCGAGCTGCCAGCTGAGCGGGTCGCCGACCGCCGTGATCTGATTGAAGGTCGCCGACGGAGCCGTCGGGTAGGCGCCCGTGCCGAATACGGCATTGCGAGCGGTCTCGTTCACCGTGTTGGCCAGGTTGAACACCTCGGCCATTGCCTAGAGACCTAGAGCCGCACCGTCCCGCCAGAGGGAACGAGCGACTCAGGCTGCTGCTGCGACATGGGCAGTGTCGTCTGCGACAACCTGTTGGCGACGCTCAGGGCGTCGTCTCTGAAGTAGCCGTAGGCGGTGCCGCGCAGCTGGTTAGAGCCGCTGCGGGTCACGACGTTGACCTAGCCCGTGGCGAAAGTCTGACTGCATTCGACGGGCGAGGCATCCCGGCCGGCGGCGTTGCTCCTCCTTCAAATACAGGCCGTATTCTCAGTCGTCGCGCCTTGCCAGCCGGGCGCCTCGCCCGTCTCGGTGCGACGCCAGACCTTCACCACGGGCTGCTAGCCTCCGAGCGCCCGGCCCAGCTCGGCCTGGCCACCGGAGGTGACGACCTGGAACTTTTTCACCGCGTCCACCCCGTAGGGCAAGGCGCTCAACCCCGCGGCGTCGTCGTTGGCCGACAGCCCGTCCACGATGAAGCTGTTCGACAGGTTGCGCCGACTGCCTACCGACAGGCCCACGCCGGGCACCGCCGAGCACCGCCGGGATTCGTTCTCTGGTATCCACGAATCTAGATACGTTGCTTTATGGATGGACCTGTGGCACGTTGGGCCCGTGGACGTGCCGACACTGCCCGACATCAGCGCACCTGCCGTGATGCCGCGACGGCTCGAGGTGACGTGCGCCGCGATCACGATCGAGGGCCACGCGCTGGCGGACGTGTCGCTGGCCGGGTGGGCGTACGGCCCGGAACTTGGCTCCGCGCCGGTCGTCGTGGTCGTCGGCGGCATTACGGCGTCGCCTTTCCCCCTCGGCGATGGCCGCGGGGAAGCCGCTGGCGGCAGCGACCCGTGGTGGCCGGCGCTCTTTGCGCCCGACCTCATCGACATCACGCGCATGACCGTGCTGTGCCCGTGCTGGCCCGGCAACGGCTCGACGTGGCGTGGGCTCGAGGGTCCCGCGTCGCCCCCAGCCATTTCGGTGCTGGGACTGGCAGACCTCCTGGCGGCATGGCTCGACGGCTGCGGCTGCACCACCCCGGTCACCTTCGTGGGCGCGAGCCTGGGGGGCATGGTGGGGGTCGCGTTTGCCGTGCGTCACCCGGAACGCTGCGGTACGCTCGTGACGATCTCTGCGGGCCTGCGGCCCGACGGATGGGGCACGGCCACGCGCCACCTGCAGCGCGAGCTCGTGCGCGACGGCGTGCGCAACGGCGACGTCGCCACGGGCATGAGCCGCGCGCGCCAGCTCGGCATGCTCACCTACCGCGGCCGCGTCGAACTCGACACGCGCTTCGGCGCCTTCGAGCCCGGCCTCGACCGCCCGCCGGTGGCCGAGTATCTGGAGCCCCACGGCCGCCGCTTCGCCCAACGATTCCCGTTCAAGACGTTTCTGTTACTGAGCCACGCGATCGACCGCGGGTCCATCGGCAGCGACGCGCGCTCGCTGCGCGCGGCACTCGAACGGGTGACCGCCGACACAATCGTGGTGGGCGTGCCCGGCGACATGCTG
>JANNEJ010000068.1:0-3283 GCA_031378585.1 Acidobacteriota bacterium
CACCGCTGCCGCGCTCGCGTAGCTGAAGGGCAGCCCGAGGGCCGCCGCCACGCTCGTGAGAATCTGCCAGTCTTCCACGGCTTCACCCGGGGTGACGATGGCCTTGGAGGCCGCCTGCACGCGGCCCTGATCGTTTGTGAAGCAGCCGTCTTTTTCGACCCACGCCGCACCCGGCAACACGACGTCGGCGGCAGAAGCGAGCGGACCGGCCAACACGCCCTGGTACACGAGTGCCTTGATCTTGCCGGCCTTCCGCGCCTCGACCACCCACGCCACGTCGCCCATCGACTCAGCGGGACCTGGGTCGAGCACATACATCACGTCCACCGCGCTAGCCTCGACCGCCGCGCGCAGGGCCGACAGATCCGGCGTGCCGCCGAGGCCCGCGCCCACGCCGAGGCCCAGGTCGCGCGCGCCGAGCACGTTTGGCGCATCGGTGGCGGGCACGACGAACTTCGTGTCGGCAGGCTGCGATTTTACGGAACGGCGCCAGGTCACGGCCAGGTGGCCCGCGCTCGTGTCGCCCTTGAGTTCCTGCGCCACGCGCCGGACGAGATACAGCTCTTCGAGGCTGGCGTGGGCCGAGACCAGGAAGCGCACCGAGGCAGGATCGCGCCGACCCGCGGCATTCAACAGATCGCGCACCCTGGTGAGTGCGTCCTTCCACGTCACGTCCTGTTGCGTGCCGTCTTTCGCGGCCAGGCGCGGCTTGCGAAGGCGGTTTGGACCTTCCACCCAGCCGTAGTCGAAGCGGCCGATGTCGCACATCCAGAAGCCGTTTACTGCGGGGTTGTAGCGGGGAGTGACGCGCACGAGCTGGGAGCCCTTGGCCCATTCAGGTTTGGCGCGCAGCCACGACGTGGTGGCGCAGCCCTTCGAGCAGCCGGTGCAGATCGTGTCGACGGCGTTGGGGTTGTCCCACGGCCGCGAGCGGAAGCGGTACTGTTTGGTGGTGATCGCGCCCACCGGGCACACGTCCATGAGGTTGCCCGACAAGAGCGAATGCACGCCTTGTTCGTTGAAGGTGGCAATCTCGCTGCCGTTACCGCGGTTGATGACGCCGATCTGCGCGTCGCCGTCGACCTCGCTCATGAAGCGGGAGCACCGCGTGCACATGATGCAGCGGTTGCGGTTCAGCATCAGCGTGGGACCGAAATCCACGTCGGCCTTCACGCCCTCGCCATCGAACGTGCGGCGGGGGAAATCCATGCGGCTCTGCACGTTGCCGAACGCCGACGAGAAGTCCTGCAGCGGGCACTCGCCGCCCTTGTCGCACACGGGGCAGTCGAGCGGGTGATTGATGAGCAGGAACTCGAACACGCCGGCGCGCGCGTCGGTGCTTTCGACGTCCTTGGTGTGCACCACCATGCCATCGGCGGCAGGCGTAGAACACGACGTCTGGAGCTTGGCCATCTTCTCGATCTTCACGAGGCAGACGCGGCAGGAGGCATCGATGCCCAGCCCCGGGTGGTAGCAGTAGTAGGGCACCTGAATGCCGGCGCGAATGGCGGCTTCCAGTACCGACGTCCCCTTGGGAACCGTCACCTGGGCACCGTCGATCGTGATTGTCACCTGTTCCATGGCGGTCGGAATCATATCACGCGAAAGAACCTGCTTCGGCGCTGGCGCTGACGCGGAAGTCGTATCTGGTCAACAAGATGGGGGCGGAACCCGACTGTCAGTTGGAGCCCGCCAGGCAGACTGCAGCCGCGCCGGGTCGGCGCCGAAACTACAGGCGTGACCTCGCACCGCACCACTGGCCCACGACTCGCCGCCTTCACGCTGCTCCTTGTGAGCCTCGGGGGGGCGTCGACAGCCTGGGGCCAGGCTCCCGACGTACGGTCCGCTGCCCGGTCCGCCGCCATCGCCGGCCGGCGCGACGAGGCGGTGTCGATGCTGCAGACGCTGCTCGTCGAGTCGCCACGCGACGCGGATGCCCGGTTGCTGCTTGGGGTCGTGCTGTCGTGGGACGGCAAGTATCTGGACGCCGACCGGGAACTGCGCCGGGTGCTCGAACAGTCGCCCACCTACAACGACGCCCGGGTGGCCCTGGCCAACGTGGCCTGGTGGACGGGCAATTACGACGGGCTCCAGAACCTTGCCGCCACCGGCCGCTCGCAGCGCCCCGACGACGTCGAGTGGATCATGCTCGAGGCGCGCGCCCTGGACGGTTTGGGCCAGTACAAGGCAGCACGGAACGCCCTGATGGACCTGCTGGCGCAGCAGCCCGGCCATGTCCAGGCGCGGAATCTCAAGAACCGCCTCGACACGAAGCTGCGGCCCTGGACGCTCACGATGGAGTACGGCACCGACCGGTTTTCGGACCAGCGGGTCGCCTGGAACGAGTACTCCACCTCGCTCAGCCGGCACACGAAGGCGGGCAGCGTGATCGCGCGGGTGAGTCACGCCGAGCGCTTCGGTTTCTCTGATCGATTGTTCGAGGTGGAGTTCTATCCGAGCTTCCGTCCTGGTACCTACGGGTTCGTGTCCTACGGCCGGTCCGAAGACGACGCGCTCTTTCCGGACTACCGTATGGCTGCCGATCTCTATCAGTCGCTCGGGCGGGGATACGAGGCCTCGGTCGGCGTCCGCCGTCTGGGCTTCAGTGCCACGACCGACATCTATCTGGCCACGCTGACGAAGTACGTCGGCAACTGGATGGTGACCGGCAAAGTGTTCTCGGTGCCTGATCTCGAGGGTCCGCAAGACTCCGTGTCGTATCACGGCCTCGTGCGGCGCTACATCCGGGGCGACGGCGAGAGTTTTCTCAGTGCCGGATACAGCCGCGGATCCAGCCGCGAGGAACTGAGCGACCGCGCCGAACTGCTACAGATCGACGCCGATACCCTCCGCGCCGGCGCCGAGATTCTGCTGGGCCGCACCATGGTCTCGGTCGCCGGCAGCACCAGCCGCCAGGAGCGCGCTCGTTTCGGCACGCTGTGGCAGCACACGCTCGGGGCGTCCTTCTCGGTCTTCTTCTGATGTTGGTCGTAGGTCTCGGCCAGTACGCGCAGGCGGTCGACGTGTTCACGCGCTGTCTGGCGTCGGATCCCGCACGTCGCGCCGAGGTGCAGACGTGGCTCGACCGCACCGCCAGGCCCAAGTGAGCATGCCGCCCGCTCTTCGGCTCGGTCTCGCCGTCGCGACGCTGGTCACGTTCTGGCTTGGCCTGTTCTTTTCACACGCGGTCAACATCGGTACGGCTGCGTCGGAGCCCGTAACCCCGCCCTCGACGACCGCCGGATTTGACGTCCCGGCCGGCACGCCGGCCGACGCCGCGGCG